>NZ_LGYX01000034.1:0-60500 GCF_001264395.1 Pantoea sp. CFSAN033090
AAGAAGTTGAAGAAGTTGAAGAAGTTGAAGAAGCTGTAGTTAAGACAAAAGAAACCCTCATTGAAGAAATCGTGAAAGAATTAAAACTGTTAACGATCCTGAGAAAAAAGAAAGATTCTAGAAATCTTTAAAATACCATTTTCCCAGTATAAAGCTTGTGATTAATGATAACCCCACAAAAATATCGATAACAATTACAAGCCCTATCAAAGTAGGAAAAATGTATGATAAAATATTTAGTAAAATCATAAATATATAAACTTCATTCTTTGACATAGCCTTTCCTCAAATATTTTATTTTATATATAACTCTAAAAAATAAAATGTCAATTATCTATTTTAGCAAGGGCTAACTCATAGATGCTCCGCATCTTTGAGTTGCCTTGCTTTTTCCGCCCTTCGGTTGAAAAAGAAAGATCAAAGCAAAAAAACACCAAACCCAACCCATTGACGCGATTGATGTTTGTGGTATTTATTATAGTTAGCATATGGATATGCTATTAATGAAATAATATCAAAAGGAGTTGATATGAAAGAAAAAAATATTATTTTTGACGATGAGTTCCCTTCTACATTTACCAATGACCCTGCCGTTAAAAAATTACCCCCTAATCGTCTTCGCAAACACTCAGTGACTGTCAGATTAAATGAGATTGAGCTGAGCAAAGTAAACCAGTCCAGAGGGAAGCTCAGCAAAAGCTGTTGGCTGAGATCTTCAGCTCTTCAGCAACTTCCCCCTTCTGTTCCCGAAATCAACAAAGAAGCCTGGCAAGAACTTACTGGTTCGCTACAGAAACTGAATGATCTTACTTCGTTCCTGCTTCGCAGAGGTAAAGATGCTCAGCCGCTATCGCAGGAAGTAAGCGCTTTAAAAGTGAAACTGTCGCATGTGAGAGATGCTCTGCTGACATTCGAAAAGTGATCATCCAAGATGAAGGGTATGAATAAAATCAAAAGGGGTAAAAACTTCCGAGGTGTCATCTCTTATGCGCTTGCCCCTGCTCCTCATCATAAGACTACACCAGTAGTGATTGGTGGCAATCTTGTGGGCATGACTGTAGACCAGCTGACCGCTGAGTTCGCAAACACTCAGAAGCTAAGAGAGGATGTTACTAAACCAGTTTGGCATAACTCCCTTCGTCTCCCAGTCGGTGAATCAATCACAAATCAACAATGGAGAAACATTGCTGACGATTACATGAAGCGAATGGGATTCTGTGACACTCACCTCCGTTGTTATGTCCTACACAATGATGAACCTGGTCAGCACATACACATCATTGCTTCTCGTATAAACGTTTTAGTAGATGGCCAGCTCTACTTGGGTAGGAACGAGAATCTCGTCAGCACAAGAATCATACAAGGACTTGAGCGGGATCATCAGCTCACAAGAACGAAAGGTCCCTCTCCTACTAAACAGCCCCAGAAGCAAAGTAAGCTCACTCGTAACGAAAAGATGATGCAAGAGAGGACCGGAGAGAAATCTTCTAAAAAAGTGATACAGGAAGCTATAGATGCGATCCTGACCTTCTTCGATACCATCACTATCGAAGACTTCATATATGAATTACAAAAGCAAAACATATCAGCGAAAGCAAACATCGCATCTACTGGCAAGATGAACGGTTTTTCATTTGAGCATCAGGGAGTCGCTTTTAAGGCATCACAGCTCGGTAAGGCATACAGTTGGTCAAACATGAGTAAGCGAATCACCGTGACTCAACCAATAGAGGCTGTCGCTCCTGAATCGATTGCCGACAAAGAAAACGTTTCGAATCCAATTGAAGTTCACCCCACAGCTACACCCCTTACGGCAAATTCCAGAGAACATATCCGGTCTCGCTGGTTGCAGTGGATACCTTACCTTGAAGAGCTTGTTGCCAGTTTAAAAGCTGTTGGCTCAACGATTCTCAATCCTCTCAAAAGAAATGTCATCTATGCCGCAATACGAACCGGCAACTCCGAAACACCAAAGATTTCAGAACTAAATTTTCAAAATTCAGCGATAAAAAACGTCCTCAAACGACTTTAAAGATCTAGTTTTCAGTGAGTTAAAACCACTCACTAAGTCAAACTCAATAAATATTTTCATTCAATTTCAAATTGATAGACAAAAACGATCGATCGCTTTCGCTGATCAATCACGAACACATGATAGCTATAAACTATCAAAAGAAAGCGATCGATCGGTACAAATGATTTGCTAGACACTCATTCCAGGCCGTAATGTAACTTCAAACGAAGCGATATAGCCCACTGATTTATCAGCAAAATAAGCTGAAGGATCAGTGCGCTCCAAATCCAACGAAACGATACTGGATGGTCTTATGACAACAATGACTGAAGTTAAGCAACCTAATTTCCTGATGATGAAAAGAGTATGGATTGCCATCGCTTTACCAATCCTCATTTTTTACTTTTTGGGTATGCAAGGTTTAGTTCAGCTTGCGATGATTTGGGTTTTCGTAAGCATCATGCTATTGATGTTTGCTTATAAAAAATTCCGCATCAAAAAGTGGAATGCCAGCACCAGGGATGTTTTCGGAGAGTCGGACGGCATGTGGAGCCATGAGTTCGGTCCTACCGCAATGAGGCTTGATGAGAAGCGAAAATTGGTCCATCTCAAAGAAGGCGATAAGCAAAAGACCTATCCCTTCTCAGATATCAAAGAATGGCGATACAACTTGTCTACTACGAGACAAAGAACAGGTCTCGATAAGGAAATGGATCGCACCCACGATTTCAAAGAGTCAGGTTTTTATATTGCTGTGGATGATGTTCAGTATCCAGAATGGCGAGTAATGTTCTTTCCCCAAAAGGGTGACTTCAACTCACAAGAAGGCATCCGGGACACGGAGCTTCAGCTTAAGAGATGGATGCATATCTTTGATAAATTAATTAATAAAAATTAAAGTTCATAACCGTTTAGATTAGACTCAAAGCCAGCGATTAAACTGGCTTTAATTTAAAAAAATTTTAACAATCATGCACATTCACGCTGAAACCAATGCCTAAAATCTTCAGCCCTTCGCTGAATAGACTGATCTGCACTACGAGATATAACTTTTATTAGAAATTCACATTTCGACAACTTCTTCCTCAAATATGCATCCTTATAAAAATCAGGAAGATTATCAAATTGGCTCAACATTTTTTCAAGGAAAAACATAGCGTCAGAATACTCACCTTTTTGAGATAAGTTATCAGCTCTTCTGTATGAAATTTGAATTTCAGTATCTTTGAATACCTTAATATTGTGTTCATTTGAATCTTCAATTACAGGCTCAATTGAAGCAAGAATAATCTCGGCCTCATCAAATCTGTGCTGAAACATTAATACCCTTGATAAGGTTAGAGACACTTCGATGGAAGTTGGATCTAAGTCATGTGCGAGTTGAACTTGAGTCAATGCATCATCAACATTATCTTCTTCATGAAGTAAAAATTTGGCAAACCAATAATGAAGCTGGGAAGTGTTAGGAGATAATACTATAGATAATTCATACTGCTCACGAGCATCGCTAACAGCACCATTCTGCTGATGAAGATAAGCCATAACTCGTGCCACTTCAAAATAATCTGGTGAAAGTTTATGAGCCTCGGTCAATAGCTCGTAAGCTTTATCATGGTGTCCATTTCTAATAAAGGATTGAGCATCCCTAAGCATTTTCACAATAACCCTGTCCGATTTGTCCCTAAATTTTATATTTAGAGGGTTGTACTTATCTTCACTTCTAGACATAAGTTGTTGCTCAAAAAGTGCATTTAGCTTGTTTCTTTTGTCATGAATACTTTTTTGGTATGTCTGAGATGGCTTGTGATTTTTCCCTAAATACAGCCTGGCAAGCTCCGAAAGCTGATAAGTTGTTTTAACACTTGCCCCTTTAGTTTTGGAAGACTGAGAGAGCATATTTGTAGACATAAGCTCTTGAATAGATTGATGTGTTTGAAGTGAATCAAAACCAGTTAAATAAGATAATTCAGGCACATCTTTCAATCCTGGTGCACACTGCAAAGCAGCTGTTAAAGTTCTCGCATTTGATGATAAATATTCATAAACGTTTGACATGCAAAAATCTAAAAACATGTGTGAGTTCTGTAATACAGCTTCAGGACTTAAACCAGTTTGAACAGAACTAACAAACCATTTAATATAACTGGGATTACGAGACATACGGTTAACATATGATCTCATTACTTTTTCTTCAATCTTCTGTAAAGAATCAACACCTCTAATCTTAGCAAGTATACGCATCAGTTGAGATGCATAAGATTCATCTATACCTTGCAATTTTACAGGATATTCATATGCTCCAAGACCAATCCTGGATGTTATAATTATCTTACTACCCTGTGGTAAAGCACCGACAAAATCACGGATATTATCATCTAAAATCGTTTCAAGATTATCAATAAAAAGAGCAATTTTGAATGTAGTTAAGTAATCAACTATTTCTTCAAAATTGGACTGATTAGTATTGACTCCAATTATTTGATTAGAAATTTCCTGAATAACACCTATAGAGTCGGTTATAGCCTCTTTAATTTCTTTAATTTCATTTACTGTAATTTGTGTAGTCTTAGAAGACACCCAGACGATAGCATCAAACGGATTTCTCTTATCCTCCAAAATCTCATAAGCGACCTTCAAAGCCAGAGCGGTTTTTCCAACACCACCTTCCCCTACAATTGATATAACTGGAAATGCGCCATAACAAAGTTGCTTAACTTTATTAACAACATCTTGCCTACCAATCAGTCCTGTCTCATCAAAATCGGGAAGAGGCAAATTATGATTTTGCTTTTCATCATCATAATTTTTAATTTCCATTGAAAGTAAAAAGCTTGGATTACTATTGATCTTTTCATTAACCTCTATAAGGTTACCCCAAACATTGGTATTCGAATTAATTATTTTATCACAAATTGAAATTAGCTTAGGGTAATCTTCGACATCTAATGGTCTAATGTGCATAACCCTATTTCTTATTAAGACTAGCGCATCTAAATCTTTAGTAATCGACTTTATAAATTTATATAAATGTTCGGGTATCTCTTTTCCATAGGAGTTAATAACTTGATAAGTATCGCCTAAATCAAAATATTCAATTAGATCAGTCACATCCATATCATCAGTAACGGTTCCAAAATCTTTATCCAATCTTCTTTTTGCTTTTTCTAACAGATCTACGGGTAATTTATTTTCACTGCCCTGAATGTCTAAAATATAATTTTTCACAATCAGTCGCAGGTCTTCTTCTAATGCACAAAGGAGCGCATATACAGACATGCGAGTGAGATTAAATGCCATTTTCTTTTCCTTAATGTCAGTAAATAAAAAACACTATGACATAATAGATAAACAACCACGTAGGAAAATTTGCGATTTTACTCACAAAAACTTAAAAATTTCTTATAAATTAGGCTTTGATATGATTCATAAAAAGCATAAAATCTTAGGTCGAGTCCTCTACTTGTGAGAGTTAACCTCACGGTAAGGAGCTAACATCGATCCTACCTACGTTCAGGGTTCAGGGTTCAGGGTTCAGCAGAAAACAATAAAAACTAGACAAGAGGCTGTAAACACATAAATAAAAATGGCCTATACAAAATCCTGAGGAAAGTAAAAAGCCATTTAAAAAATTAGCAACTCGAAATTAAGCAATAAATTATACTTATATCTTTACTATCTTTAATGAAGAAGAGTTTTTGGGTTCATGAGTGACATTTTTTATACTACTTACGTTTTGGGTTCTAAATACCGCCTCAACTTCATACTCATTCCAGACAATATATTCGACAATGAACTTATAAAAATATAGAACCCTTTCGAGGCTGATAGTATTAGGTATGTTGTTGAAATTAGGGCTAAGTAATGCAGATGAGAGAACAGCAATAATATTACTTGATCCGGTTAAATGAGGATTGTCATAGTCTTGCTGATACTTCAAAAAGTATCCTACACAGAACAGGTAGGCATCTTTTACGATTTTTTCTTTATTGCAGTCTGATTCATCGTATCTAAGAATGAAGCGATTGAGGAGTATCAAAAATTTCTGATCTGGCAAATATCTGTTTAATTTATTCATAGTAGCATCCTTGCTGTTGTGAATGTCATCCTGACACTTAAAGAAATATCATAACATTTAATCATGTCAATAGTTAAAACCTATCAATTTATATTTGAATATCTTTTTTAGGTAAAGGACGGTTAAGCTCTTCGGCTGTCATTTGCTTTAAATGAGAATTATATAGCCATATCTTAAATTGCTCTAAATATCTGTTATTTAATGCTATCAAAGCTTCGTTTTCAGTTTCGAGCCTTTTTATTCTCTGACAAGCAATTTTTAAATTAGCAGGTTTAACCGCACATATTTCTTTCACTCCAGACTTGAGAAGCTTCTTTTTTGAATTAAAACAATCTGCAATTTTAATATGACTACTTAAAGATTGCCTCGAAGGTCTCTTCCCGATGATCTTTATCAACTCGTCGCATAAAGACTCCCAGGTCAGCTTCTCATCGTCATTCCAGGTATTAATAACTTTCATTATCAATTTTTCATCATAACCAGTAATATGTTTAGCCATTTATTCTCCTTTTATTATTTTAGTTTGAAACGCATACCATTTTTCAGCATTGATATTCCCATCATTTTTATCATGATGAGTTTTTTCAATAATATTACTATGCATTACCATTAGTCGTTCATCATCCTTTCCAGAGTCTTGTAAGGGATAATAACTACAAGGCTCAAAAACATATGAGTGCTTGCAGTAACCATGCTTAGTGACGAGCACAGCTCCATCATTCAATAAATCGAAATCAGTTATGTCCATTACAGCTATTTCTTTTTTCCTATGACTGTTACCGGTTCCGATTGAAGTTTTATCTTTCATGAGATTGATCATTTGTAAGTGTGATCGGTGATCATAGGAAACATTTTGTGAGACCAACTTCCTTCCAGACCATCTGGCGATGCTAAACTCGTCCATGCCATTGATTTGAGAAAACGTATTGAGTAGATGTCTTAACTGATGGGTTCTTAGCGAATATGGGCTACCATCTTCGTTAATATAACCGTGTCTTTTAAACAGGTTGGTAGTGCCTTTGATACTTGCAAAAGCATCAATATCCAATCTAAAAAACTGAGCAGTGGGTCTGAACAAAGGTGCCAAATGCTTGTTTGTTTTCTGACATAATTGCCCTTCAAATAACAGACATAAAGTATTCGAATATTTGATTTTCTTTTCTTCATCATACCAGGGAAAATTTTGAGGCTTTTTAGTAAAGAGTTCATGTCTGTATGACTCAGGGACCTTCCCTTCCATCGTTTTTGCAACAAACCTTGGATGGGTGGACAACTTTCTCAACCGGGCTATAGCCTTTTTAGCTACAGGGACCATTACTGAAGGAATCCATTTGATGTCTCCAGCATACCCCTTCGCTGAAAAAAACCTTAAACCATATCGTTCAATGCGGTTCTCATCATGCTCTGTAATCTCACAATCCGCAGGAAGGCTTAATATTTCCGAAATTCGTCCTGGTGCACACATCAGGAGTGCAAGAACAGACGTTGTGAAAATGTCTCTCACAGACAGTTGGCTTTCATCTTTTGAGAAAATCTCCGCAATGGCTATGACGGACTTTATATCTGGTAATTTTGAGTGCCCTTCCAGCGAAGGTTCATAACCTTGCCAACTTTGAGTTATTTTATGCCTTAACGGACTTACCCAAAAAAAGTATGATGAGCTTGTCATTCTGTTTTCACTCAAGAATGAACATAGTTTCTCAAGTTCTTTACCAATTCCTACTGCTTGTGATTTTGTGTATTTAGTAGATGCTATTCTTACACACTCATCAAAAATGTTATTATTACACTTGACTACCTTAGCTTCACCGTATGATTTCAATAATACAAAATCAACGATCTTCAACATTGCCAAAGCATTCTGGTTTGATTTTGACTTGTTAAAAGAATGAATATGAAACATATAAGCTTTAGCAAAATCAATGAAGCTATCATTTAATCTATCTTTGCTATTTCGATTATTTTTCATGTCAAACTTGTTGAATCTGTAACATCCCTTCCATACATTGCTTTCCCATGTAATCGCTAACTTTGAGTTGAATATATTGCTCTTACAAAACTCAATAAAACCTTCAACGTTTAATGATGGATTATTTGTATTTATTGGCTCGAATAAAATCACATTGGTCATTCAGAACTCCATGCTCTAAAGTTTTTGCAGGTAAAACACTCTATGTGTTCGTGATTACAATCAGTGAATCCAAAAGAATTTAAAACATATTCTGTAAAGAGCTTCTTGTTCTGTGTCCTATCGCTACCCTGAAATATCTTCGATAAAGGTTCAAAAAATGAATGAAGTTTCATATCAATATCGTGAACATTATCTGGGCTATTTTTTACGTATATCCCTGATGAGTTAATAGATTTATGGTCTAATGCTTTAGCGATCACTTCAACTGAGGCTCCTTCCTTTGCTAAACGAGATCCAAGGGTATACCTGAATCGTCTTGCATTAAGCCGTATAGCCTCGTTATTTCTTGATGACCAAATGTTAAATTTAGTAGTCAAGATATTTAGTTTCCTTGAGATAAACGAATTCTTCATATGTAAAAAATCAGTTGCCATAATGGTATCTAAACTCTGACCAGACTGAATTGATACGGATTTTTTTACATCCATGAATATAGGTAATTCATTTTTTATATGACCAATACTCTGACTAACACCATCTTCAATATGTTTTTGATTCATATCAATCAAGGTTGTTAGTTTCTCATAAAGGCAATCATCGATACTTACCAAGCTAAACTCACTTCTAAAGTCCTTCCTTTGTTTTACTTTAGGTATATTTAGAAAACAACCTTCTCCCGTTCTGATCAGATCTTTCGCTTTTAAGGACGTTAACTGTAATGGCCTCCTTCCCGTGGTTGCTAAAAGAATCACATAGCAATAAAGATACATAGGAATTTTTTCTTCTTTCAACAAATTGCTGATACTCTCAAGAACGATTTCCAGTTCTTCTCCAGTTAGCGGTCCACTATTTGGATCTCTTCGTTTGACGGCTTCTCCTGTCAAATTAGTTTTAACCTTTATTTTTGCCAGCATTGTTAAAGCTGAGGTTTCAACTCCTACATAACCGAGCTTTTTCCACTTCGTTAGAAACTTCTTTATAGAATTGAGCTTGTAGTTTTTCTCAGGGCCTAAACTAACATTAAATTGATAAACCGCATTAGCATCTATCGTCTTAATGTCTATCATCCCTAACCATTGACTAAAAATCTGGTTTATGTTTTTTGTGTAACCTGCACTGTATTCAGCCGAAAAGTAAGCCAAAGTAGTAAGGTAACCAATACGCATCGACTCTGGCATTTTGTCGGCAATCTTATGTGGGAAAATACAAGTCTCTTTATCTAATTGCCATTTGATATCAGAAAGCTTGAAGCTATACCCCTGCATCGTTGCAAAAACCAGATTCTCTTTTCTTAGATTACATGTTTCCATTATATTGACCCTCAGTTATCTTTTTCAAAGATTCATAAACTCTACCAATAACTTCCTTTTCTTTTTCTGATATATGTTTGAAATTATAGTTTTCAGACATTTTAGAATCTTTTGACCACCCCATGAGATAGCATCTCAATCCTGATTTTCGACTGATTTCCAAATTTGAACTATCCATTTCATTTGAATAGAAATAGTTCCATGAATGCCTCAATCTATGCCCTGATAAATCCTTTAATTCCGGGCTTGCTTTTTTAATAGTTGAAATTATTTTCTCATATGCTGAAACAGATAATGGTTCTCCTACAGTTTTACCTGCGCTATGAGTTACAAATAGGAAGTCATGTTTTTTCTTTTTAGTAATTTTACTTCTACAAGTATGTATGTAATCGAAGATCTCCATCACTAAATCGTCTGATAATGGGATTATCCTTTCGCCAGTTTTGACTAGTGGCTGATTCAGCCTCCGGTCTTCAATGTAGTCATGTCTTCTGAAGATACTCAGTGTGTTATTTCTAAGATTTAGATCATTTACTTTAAGATTTAGTAATTCACCTGCTCTCATCCCACAATTCAGTAGCAAGGTAAAAATGAGCCTGTTCCTCACTTGAACCTCCTTCTGAAAGGGGTTTTGGCTCCCTTCAACTTCCAACAGCTTAAACAGAGTTTTTATTTGTTCTTCACTCAATGATTTGTCTTTTCTGTCGTTCATGCTGTGTGATTTATTTCGTGGGAGATGTGCTCTCAAATTTTCTATGAAAGTATCGATTTCATATCTGGCATGGATTCCCTTCATAGAATGAATCAATCCGCACAACCATTTTAGGTAATTTGAAAAAACGTGTATCCTGTAACTAAAAGTTCTTGTAGCAATCTGCTTTCCTTTGAGTAATCTTACATTCGGAATTTTTTGTTGATCGAATCTTTGCTTTGCATACCGTATCAGGTCATCTACTTCGGCTACACTTAGGAACCGCTTGCTTTCAATCCTATCAACGATGTTGATTTTCCTACTTTTCATAAAATTGCTAAGGATAAGTAGATTCGTTGCGACTATCTCCATCGTTGATGCAGTCGCACTTCTGTTCCTGACATTAGTTGTGAGATAAAGGTTCTGATAGTAAACTGGTAGCAGTGTTTCTTTGTTGAGAATCAAGCAGCCTCGCTCTCCATTACTCATGACAAATTTTTTTATTTTGAATGACATTATAATAACCCTCCGAAAACTTTACATTTAGTAATCACTACGGCTTATCATTATTTTATCGATTTAAATTTTGCAATTTTATTTCGTTATTTTTGTGTTTATTTATAATCCATTTAGATAGTTAAAAAAATTTCTTTCACGTGAAAGAAACCAGTACGGCTAGTGTATTGTAGTCATACCCGATTTAAGAAGAAAAACTAATAAAGCCTTATTGCATAAGTAATACAGCGGCGCCAAAAACTAATTTGGAAAGTATTCTGTTAAGTTTTGATGTTTTTTGATCTTAATACTTTACAATTTTTAAAATCATGAGATTTAAAATATTCATCTTGCCGTTTCCCCATGGTAAATATCTTCTACCTCATTCCAGTATTCCTCTTGGATAACTTTAGCTTTACTGCGGAGTTCATCTCCCATATGAACTACCAATGCTCCTCTTTCCAACATGTCACCCAGCAAAATTTTTGTTATATCTTCAACCGTTAGCTTGAGAAGATTTATGTCATCTGTCATGAATGAATCTTCATCTGGGAGAAGATCCGGCATTGTTTTCACATAATCGTCTAACATCCCTTTTTGCACACTTAAGCTACAGAGCAATACATGGTTTTCGCCCTTTTCTGTCTCTGTTACAGCAATATTAATTTCATTCTGTGTGATTTTCTTCGATAACTTTCTGAGTAGCCTATTACATTTGATCACTGACAGTATGGTTTCATAGATACAGTTTCGACTATCTTTATTTAACTCGGGTAAAACTTGGAATGGATTGTATTCGCTATCTTCGAGGTAATAGCTTAAACAGGCCACGGCTCTCTTACTCAATGTATTCACAGGTAATAACCTGATAGCTTCAGCATCGAAAATCTTATCGAAGGTTTTTTGACTCACAAGCCTTGAAAGGTTTCCAATTTTCAGGAATTCTTTAATTTCCACATTGTCCTCACTTTGTCGATGTTGTTCGTCTGGAGCCTCACTATGAAGCTGTTCTCGAATTGCTAATGGCGTCAGAAATCCACTGATCGATCTCCGCCTCAATAAAGGCCACAGCTCTCGAACCTAATTTGATAGGTTTAGGGAATCTATTTTCGGAAATCAATCGGTAAATCCATGCTTTCTTGTAACCTGTTTTATGTAGCACTTCAGGTAAGCGGATGAGTCGTGTAGCGCTTGGGGTTGTTGTATTCATAATTGTATCTCCTCGTCTGGTCGATGAGTTGATACTAAGTAGACGGGGACAGGCTTTGAAGGGATGTAGTGGACATTGTTTTCTAAAGGCATTCACGCAGCATATTTATCATGAATCTATTTTTTTTATAACATCTCTTGACTAAGGAGATTCATTGTGAAATTAGCGCAAAAGATATCAATTAAAAAATTATCCAACTCAACGGCTTTTAACCAACCGAAACAGGGCTTAGTCCTAATTTTTGTTGAATTTAAAAAAAAACTCATTAATATACATTAGAATAATTTAATAATAACATTTAGGAAAAAAATGAAGCAATTCATAGATATAGTCAGTATCGACCAACTTAAAGAAATCAATCAATCCTTGAAATCAATTGTCGAGTACAGGAAAAGCGGTTTGAGTTTGAACCATATTGTTGGTTGTCCACTTGACTGTAGCTATTGTGTTAGACACCTTTTTGGAAATTTTGAGCAAAGAGTTCCTAAAGCATTATGTAGTGATGAAATGGCTGTTAGATCTCTTATTAATCATATCTATTTCCAGAAAGATATCACGCCTATTCAGTTGTTTAATAGGGCGACTGATCCTATGCTACCTAAAGTAAAAAAGCATACTCATAATGTATTACATCTTTTAGATAATCTTGGTCTAAAGAACAATGTTATATTAATTACACGCTGGAAAGTAACAGAAGATGATTGCAAAAGATTCAATGAATTAAAAAACATCAAACTAACTATATTTATTACTTATTCAGGAATTGAAGATGAAAAAATAGAACCAGTAAATTCCAAAATTGCTTCAGATTCATTAATTATGTTATTTAAAAACTCAGTCAACTATAAAGTCATTCTTTACTGGAGACCTATTATCCCAGGTCTTAATGACACTGACGAAGATCTGTTAAAAATAAAAAATTTAACCATGCATGCACACGCGGTAGTTTTTAGCGGACTATTTTACAGGCATGAAATTTCTGATTATTATAAGAAGAACAATCTGCCTGAACTATATCAAAAAACAATGCGTAGAAAGATACTACCTGAGTATAGTGAAAAAAAGATTCTAAATTTTTTCCGTTCACATAACTCAGATTCTACTCCGATTTTTAGAAAAACATCATGTGGGATATCATTTGTCCATAGACAAGCTGATTATAATGGTCATTTTGGCATTAATGAAATTTGTGATATATGTCCCAAAATGCAAGTTCTTCGCTGCCAGCAAAAATGGCGTAAACCTGATAATGATACTATATTAAATATGTGTAAAGACCTTGGTGCTACTTCTCCCCCCATAATTACTGATAAAGCTATAATTGTTCAAGGTCTTGATGAACAGAAAAGGTATTTTTTACAACATACATTTGAATATCAAGTTCATGACATAGATAAACCCCATTTTTACAAACGTCATGGCAGAGCTGAGACAGGCTGGATCACTAGTGATGAAAAATGAGAAATTAAGTTTACCTCCAGAACCAATACTTTTTGTGGATACAGAGGGTAATGGCCATAGCCCTCCAGATTTAATTGAAATATCAATTCTAAAATCTAATTTAGAGGCTAAGAAAAAAGAAGATATATACAATTGGTTAATCAAACCACCTAACCCTATTAACAGAATAGTAACTAAGATACATGGTTTAAAAAATTCCGATGTAGAAAACTGCCCCGTTTGGGATGAAATAAAAGATGAAGTTCATAGTCATCTCAATGGAGCCTGGCTTATTGCGCATAATGCTAAAGTCGATTATAACATCATCAAAATGCATATCCCTGAGTGGGAACCTGCGGGTATCATTGATACTATGAAACTTGCTAAACATTTTTTGCCGGAAGCTACCAGCTATTCCCTTGAGAATCTTATAAACTTTACAAAATTACACTTTCATAAATCGAAATCTTTTTATAGAGATCAATCGAACTCTTTTCATAGAGCAAGCTATGATGCAAAAGCGACATCCAAATTATTTAGTTATTTACTATCAAAATCAGGTTTTCGAAATTGGAGTGAAGTTTGTGAAGTATGCCAAGTTAATATTTCAAAAAAAAATAAGCCTATACTTCCACAGCAAGGAGAACTTTGGTAATGCAAATAGTGATCGGTATAGCTGGCGCACATTCAACTGGTAAAAGCTCTTTTTGTAAAGCTTTAAGCGATACACTAACAACTATTGGTATAAGAGTTTCGTTGGTTCCATCATTTGGTAAAACAGCATATAATTTGGGAATGCCTTTATTAAAAAAACACGATTACAGTTCCACACTTTGGTTTATTAATAAAACCTCAGAGGAAAGGGAGAAAGCAATGATTAATTCTGAGGTAATCATTGTTGACCGCCCTGAGTTTGATGCACTTGCGTATTGGAATGCAGCAATGGACTTTAGAAAAGAATCTCACATTATCAAGGAAAAAGAAAGTATTGAAAAAATCATTATCGAGCATTCACAATGTTATTCATATTTATTTGCAACCAAATTAGATTCGTTAATTCCACTTGCGCCAGACCGTGACTGCGACCTTGATTTTCGTAAAAGTGTAGATTTTCATTTACATGATTTAAAAACAAGAATGCCTTTTATTTTTTCAACGCTCAAATCTAATCAGCATCAAGAAACAATTTTCAAATTACACAGCGAAATAACTCTAAAATTAGGAAAGTGAATGAATAACTATTTTTTCGGAAATATAGCAGGTAAAAATGTTTGTAGGTTAGGTTACGGTGCTATGAGAATTACAGGTCCTGGTATATGGGGTCCACCCTCAAATGAGAGAGAATTAATCAGCTTATTAAGATTAGCTTCAGAGTTAGGAATACAACATTTTGATACTGCTGATGCTTATGGACCTAATGTTTCAGAAGAAATAATTAAGAAAGCCTTTTATCCATATAGCGAAAAATTATTGATAGCTACAAAAAGTGGTTTCACAAGAGGTGGGCCTGGAGAATGGCAGGCTAATGGAGATCCAAAATATCTTAGAAAGTGTCTTGAAGGCAGTCTGCTTAGATTAAAACTTGAAGCAATTGATTTATACTATTTGCATCGTATCGATGAGGAAATTCCACTTTATGTCCAGATAGATGAACTGTCTAATATGAAGAAAGAAGGTAAAATAAAGAACATTGGGCTTTCCAAGGTTACCTTACAACAGATTGAAGAGGCTAATAAAATAGAAAAAATTGCAGCCATCCAAAATAAATTCAACAGATTATATCAAACGGAATCGCATGAGATAATTAAATGGTGTGAAACTAATAATATTGCTTTTGTACCTTATGCCCCTTTTGGTATTGGAAAGTGCTTAGAAGCAGCCAAGACTAATGATATTTTGTCAAAAAATAGTCAACTGGTCTCTGCTGAAATATCATGGCTACTGAACTACTCTCCAAATCTTTTCCCAATACCAAGTACAACAAATTTGATGCATCTTGAGCAAAATTTAAAATTCATTCAAAATGGTAGTCCTGATTTATGATTTTCATTGCAGCCTGTATTTATAATGACCAGTCTGTAACATTAGGCTTACTTAAATTAGATGCTAAGATTACTTAATAAAACTAAATTTTACAGCATGTTGCCACCAATAAAATCATATGCTTCTTAAATGTAATAAAGACACATTTATAAGATGCAGGTTTTTGTTTATAAAACTCTCAATATTCTTACAGGTCTCACCTGACAATGCTTTTTCAGCTATTGGACGATCTGTGTCCTTTAGTTGCTCGTCTCCTCGAACTTCATCTGTGAGCTTAGGATAAAGCACTCTGGAAAGGAGAGTGTTTGAAAGAGTGACATCTTTTAACTTAGCCCACATAAGCAGATCCATCATTGGAAGGATACGGTAGTCAGCCAACTTTAGAATTTTTCCCAGCCCGAAAGCCTCTTGCTTCCTGCCTTTGATTCCATACTCTTTCCTCCACACAGGGAGTAGCGCACGAAGCGAGCCTATGATTTCGTCATCAGATGAGCTTTCGAGATCAAAAAAGGTATACACACGGCTTTCGTTTGTTCCCAGAAAAACAGTTCTCATACTTTGAGTAAGTGGCTTCTCCCTGACCTCTTTCTTAAGTTGATCACTACCTTTGACAAACGATTCTTGCGAGAACATTTCAAGAGATCTTTTGAGGCTTTCAATATGACCAAAGGTCACTTGTCGTATGTGCGTTTGGCTTTCTGCCAGATGTGTTTTGAGGTCAATTGTTTTACTGAATAGAGGTTTACCTGCAAGGATCTGGTCAAAATAAACATCCCCTTCTCCAAAAAACTCAATTGAGTCCAGGATGTTCTTTCTGACCTGTAACTCCTTATGTAAACCTTTCAAAGTGCAAGACTCAACATCAACATAGTTGTCGTAGTCAAACCAAGCCTGTAGCTCTTTGTAGATCTGAACCGTATCCATACCGAGGCCTTACATTTGTGTTTTTATAGCTCAATGTAGAAGTCAGCTCATCATCACCTTGAACTTGCTCTTCAATCAACAAGCTGTGAAACAGTTACAACGGCTTATAAAATTGAGTATAATTAAGACGCATTTTTGAGTGCCTCACAACAGTTTTTAATGTTATTTTTGAGTGTTGGTATCTATGATGGTATAAAAAGCTTAACTTCAATAAAAACCTTTTAAATCAGTAAACTAACCACTAGTTCGATTTCTGCAGGGGACACCAGACCTGCCCTGTACTTAAACCCGCCCTATCAATTAAAACTCTTAATAATCAATATCAAGCCATTACTGACGGCTATCCCCCTTTGCCCTTTTTCTTCTCAGAATCAATAATCATTTGCCGGCCCTGGCTATGTTCTTTAGGCAAATCCATCAACACCAGTGAATGAGTTGTAATTATGACCTGCCAGGTCTGGGTTATTAGCTGGATACCTGTGCTTTAAATATCTTTTTTATTTTAATGAATCCTGTTTTATTTCTGCATAACGGGCAATCAGTTGCTTCAGATGCATCTCCAGCTGAGCTCTGACAGCAGCAGGCAAAGGTTCGCCTGCTGGATTTTGTGACAATACCCTTAGCTGCTCTTCAGCCGGTATGGATTGATTAAAGGACTGCATAGCGGAAAAAACGACTGACTTCAGCTCACTGACCGTCAGGTATTTTCCTTTCTGCACATCCAGTTCGTTCAGCCTGTCACTCAGTTTTTGTAGTGTCGCCATTCCCTGAGACCAGCCATTCAGCTGTTCTGTTGGCAATGCGGCAGCATTAAGCTGTTGCTGCCACTGCTGGATTAGTGGCTTAGCCTGCTCCGGCCAAAGTACCCGGATCTGTTCCAGCAACTGTCGACTGTATTCAATATTCCAGTCAGGAGGCAATTTACCCAGCCGGGCAAGCTGCTGCTGTGTTTGTGTTATTAAAACCTGTGGTAACGGAGCTTGCTGACGCCACATATCCAGTTGTTCAGGCGTGAGAGATGCAGGCAATGGAGCCAGTGAGGCTGCAAGCTGAGTCTGCAACGGGACTGGCCGATTAAGAAACTGCCAGCTCCATAGTGTGACTGTGCTTACCACCAGCATGGTACACATCCCGGCAGCGAAGAATTTCCATTTTTTTACCTGATTGGGCATTGCCGCCATTGCTTCTGCATTCGCCTGGTGTTCCGGCAGCGCCGCATAAACCCACTTCACTACGCTTGCTGACGTATCTTCAGGCGGACTACCAGCAAGGTCCCTCGTGGATGCTGCGGCACTATTCATCGCGGTGGCAGGCAACCTGATACCTGGCTGAATGTCCGGCCTGGTGCTGGTTATGCCATCGCTGTGTTCCAGCCTGGCAGCACTGTTGTGCATCAGGGTACGTAACGTATCGAGCTGGCTCAGATGCTTAAGCTCCAGGCCCTGCAGCACCTCACCCAGAGCGGTAAGCAGTTGCTCCGCCCGATACAGCTGGCTGAGGTCGCTGTGATTTAGCGGGAGCGAGCGAATCAGTTGCTGTAAACGCTGACTCAGACTGCTGAGGATTTTCATGCGGGCATGGACAGGCTGCGGCCAGAGTGCGCCCCATTGATGGCTTATCATTGCCTCGAGTATCGCCAGCCCTTCATTGAGCCCCAATAAACCAGCCTGTTGCGTACGGGCCAGCGTGTACCAGGACAGCGTCTGAAGCTCCACACCATTTTGTTCAAACAGTGAGAGACAGCGTTTTTCGGCATAACGCCAGTTCACATCCGGGCGAGCCGGATGTGTCAGCTTACTCAGTTCATCACGCAGGGCAGCATAATCCGGTAGCGTGCGCGGGTCACCACCGGTTTTGATTTTATGTAGGGGGATGTGATCCATGACCAGTTGTCCATTTTGACGCGTACGGAAAAATTGAGGATTAACGCTTATGCGGGCATATTCAGAGGAACGGGTACTGCAATACCAGCAGTTATGGCAGAAGCGCCAGAATCAGACTAAAAAAGGTGCTTTCATCAAAACTCTGTCCGGGACGGGATAATGCTCCCGGCGGAGTAAAGGACCAGTCACTGAAATGACCTGCCCGCATGAAAAGGCGCCCCACAGACGTCACACTAGCCTCTGCATGAAGGGTCACTTCCACGCATCCTGTCACGCCCTGACCGTACAAAAATACTGGTATAAACTTTACAGACCGGTCGTCGTAACGCAGGGTGATATCGGCAATCTCAAAAGTCCCGCCCTCCACCAGCAGGTCCGTAACAGAGACAGTAAATGTTTCCACATTCAATCCGGTACCCACCAGCCACGCATCCATCTGCTCCTGAAGCTGCACCATTCGCAGGCGAAACGCTGCAATATCGGCCTGAGTCTTGCTGGTAGATAAGATCGGGGCTGGCTCTCTGGCCTGCAGTTTTTCGAGGAACTGTGATTTTACTGACATGGTATTAACTGGCCTTACAGACGGGTTGCTGTGTCGAGATACTGCTGTTGCTTCAGGTGTCGCAGGAGAACCCGCCCTTCTGGCATAAACTCGGTGCCATAGCGTACGAGGCCAACACCGTTAAGTTCTGCATCAATGGCATAGCGCAGCTCGCCGGGGATATGCTGGTCGAGCAGGATGACGTTGATATTTTTCAGACGCGGCTCGTATTTGAGCAGAACAGCCGACAGAGCACCCATCAGTTCATGAGCAGTCCCCGGCATGCCCTGCAGGATTTTGGTCATATCGGGCAGGCCATAGTCCGGCAGATGCGCCAGCGTGCCGGCGCGACAGTTGAGGATGCGTTGCATGTTATCCAGCACCGAAAGGATGACCTGATTCTCTTCACTAACCTGCTGAAGGTCGAGATCACCGACAAAATTACCGTAAAGCATCTCGCATAAAGAAGGGCTATTTCTCGGCATCGTCAGTGGTTCTCACCTGTAGCGCCCAAAAACACACTACCGTCGTCATCGTGAACCATCAGACTCCAGCTTGCGGATGTAAATCTATCCGGACTGAAACTGCCGCTCGTGTAAACCTTCGCCTCTGGCATGCTGTCTCCTTCACGAACATAAACAAACTGCTGATGTCCGCCAGCAAGCGTGGCCCATTGTCCGGAATGAGGGCATTTATCCCCCGTCCTGCACTGGATACGTTCACCCTGAGTATCATCCAGAAAATACCCTGACTCATCCGGAATGACGCCATCACAGTAGCGGGTATCTTCCCAGACCAGACGCCAGTAAACCTCACGGTATCGAATGGGGTCGTCAGTGATGAGCATTTCCGTGTCACTTTCCATCAACACGTCGTAATAAACCTGTCGGGGAGCAGTCATACCGCGAATAAAATAGTTGTAAGCACCTGGGTTTTTAAAACCACTGATGCCATCTTTTATCACCAGCAGTTTATGGTTGTACATAATTTTGACCGGCTCCCAGATGCCGTCGCAGGGCACCGGATCATTGGTTTTAATAATGATATCGCTGCGTTCAGGAACGGGGGGAAGACTTTTCGGGAATACCGGATAGGCCAATTGGGTTAAATTATAAATATAATTACTGGGTTCCAGCAAAGTCGCAGCATCAAAAAAATTACACACATTATTTTGTGGTGGATATAGCAGATTATCGCCCCTGTATTCTGCCGCAACCCGCCACTTATTAATTTTTTCTATTTCCGGGGGGTAAGGTTCCCGTTGCCCGCCACGTTCACTATGACAGGGCCAGTAAAAATAAGTCCTTATTAAGCTAGTCGGTCGAAAAAGTTGCTCGAACTCACCGGTTTTAATTTGCCATACCTGCCGGTTGCCTACTGCCAGTTCCGGTAGCCCTTCATCATAGAGGCGCAGAGCGTCATAAGCCCAGATAATAACCTCTTTATCAAACCCCTTCGTGATTTCCTCCGGCCAGGTTTTCAGCGACTGTTCATATTTTTCAGTAAAGCACGCCCAGGCATCCCGTTTGCGCTGCCACAGGCTGTAGCTGCTCAGGCGCTGTAACAGCCAGAACAGCCTGCGACGTACCTGCTCATCACTCATCGGGTATTTTGTTTTTTCGATGCTCATCATGGTTCACTTCCTGTCGTTGTCTGACGCTCCACACGGGCGGCGTTAATTATCGCTCTCTCCTTCACCTTACTGCGCAGTTCATCGTCATGCAGTTCTCGCGTATACGTGGCATAGGGCGGGTCAATCCCCTCCGGTTTGCTGTAGCCGTGCACACCTTCCACATCTTTCCAGCCAGAAGGATAAAACTCAGCTTTTACCCCGTTAATCTCCATGCTGGCAGGTTGCCCGGTGGCCTTTACCTGCTCACCGATACGGTTAAGCTCTTTTTTTAACATTTCATCCAGATTAATAATCACCTGCTCACCACCACCCTGCAGATACTGAGAAGGAATATCGCTCCCGAATTGTTCAGCGATCTTGCCATGCCAGGCGTTGGTCCCCGGCATACGGGTGGCCAGGTCTTCCGGCAGATGCAGCACCACCAGAAAGCCATTGCCGTTCCACTCATCCAGTACCGCCGAGAGCTGCCGCCACTCTTCCGCGTTACCAGGCACTTTCTGATAGCCCCAAAATCCCCCGGCAGCCCAGGAGCCGCTTGGCGCTAATTCTGTTGAGTTGCCAAAAGCCCTGTAAATTGTACTGCCTGCCATATCTCTAGCACTTTTAGCAGTAATTTCACCGCTGAAAGAAGCGATATTGGTGTAAGCAGGAGTGACCCCAAACGCCGGGCTCAATTCGGGTTCTCTGGAAAACAAATCCGGATAATCTGCTTTTGAATATTTGCGCCTAAGAATATTTATATGGTCTTTTTCAGCATGAATACTCGGAAAACGCGTACCCTTTTAACTCTAATCATGTTCCTTTATTTTTCCATAATTGAATAGTAGTTATAATCTGCCGAGGCCACTGCGCATGCGAAGCATTATTTTCTTCATATCCCACACACCATCTGCACCCTGGCAATGACGGGATATCAAGTAATCGGCGTTATAGAATAAATAAAGATGAAACACCCAAGAGTCACTATTTAGCAAGAGTCACTGACGGTTACAGGTTAAACATCAGGCTTTTCCAGTGAACGAATAACCAGGAAATCCTGAGAGATGCCAACATCTTTTCCCGTTGCTTGTCTGTTATGAATAAACCAGGCATACATATCTGAAGGCGCGTTATCTTCAGAAAAAGGTTGGGGCTGACCAAGATAAGCTGCATGCGCATAATCGAGAAAACGTCTCGCTCGCCTCAATGCAGGCCTGTAGATATCAGGCACGATTTGGATGCGCTTATCATTTGGATTGTTTTCCATACTGTTCTTCATTCTTATTGCAGCATCATGGACATCGTCCAGCCACCCCCAATTTTTGTGCAACACATCAAGTTCATTCTGGTAGTGTCTTGAAGTTTCTTTTGCCTGTGGTGAAATGCCCAATAACCCGGCAGAAGCATCGGCGGAGGCTAAAATATCGCCACGTTGTTTTTCATACTTCATGCATTCACAGCGGTATTGATAATATTGTCGCCCAAGCCACTCAATATAGCAGTCCAGATGACGGTTCTGTGCTCCGATACTGACAGCGTTAAAAGGCACCGCTTGCTGATACAGCTTTGTCCATTGAGCGACAGACTTGTTCTTAACCTTGTCCTGCATGATGAAATAGGCAGCAACATCAGTATCAGACTGATCTAGTGTATGTAAATCTGGAAATGGAACACCAGCCATCGTTGCGGCCCGGTACATCTGGTGAAGTGCCACCCGACAAAGTTCTGCACTCGGTTTTTGTTCATTTGGCTTCAGGCCTCCCCCTATATCCTCCGCGCAACCGGGTAACAACTCTTCCTTATGTTTATTATTACTTCCACCAAGACAATAGACGCTCCGCCATGGCCGGTTTTCATGGGCTGCGACCAGATGCAGTGCATTTTTAACCGTATCCGGCAATGCCGATTCCTGATCAACAGACTTATCGCCCATCAGCACGCTAATGCCTTTTATTGGCCCCCCGAAAGCAGAAATAAACCAGTCCATGCCATTATTATTACTGGCAGGGGTATGACGAGCACAGTCAAACAGGCCTGTAAAAACAATCTCTACGGAGATCCCCTGGTAAGTATGTTTATCACCCTGCTTCTGACAAATATCATCAAGCAGCGTATCAATAAATTTACGTGCAAGAGTTGCTCCAACATCGTATCCAAAGAGTGAAATCGAGATTAGTTTGATCGGTACAGGGCTATTAGTTTTGGCTCGTTCAAAAAACCGCTCAAAACGTAATTTTGCCGAATTTATTCGCGTATCGACACCGGTAACTAACATATCTGCAATAGCAGGATTATCACGCAACCAGGGGGTTGCCTCGATACCTGATTTCTTTGCTGCATTTTTAGCTACATCCCCCGCCAGCGATTTCCACTCTGAAGGGTTTATCAGTTTTTTTCCTGAGTCCTTTAAAACCTCCCACCAGTTACCACCTTTCAAATAATCCAGGCCAGCATCTTTCGCCATTTCTTTTGGCTGATCTTTCAAATCATCCAGTGCAGAACCTTGTGCACTGTCCATAATGGTATGCAGTTTCTCAGTGAGATCTTCTTTAAATGGCGTACCAAGACCAGAAAAGTAAAATGCGTCATAGCTTTCATTAGCTGTATTTTGTTGGATACTAGGGAAAGCACGGAACAGCCGAGATATATTACTAAGCCTCTGTTCAGGAGCATCCTGATCAATATTACGGTGAATACCATCAAAGAAAAACCCGACATGCCAGATCCGAGAGCAATTTCCCAAGCCAGCATTATCGACCTGCTGAGCACGACTAGCGGCAGCAATAATAGTTTCGATATTCATCAATTTTGCCCCCGCTTTGCAGTCTTATCCTGAGTATCAAAACGTTTTTCATAAGGCGACCAGGCATTATCACTCCAGCCCAGTAACACCTTATCCCCGGGCAAAAAGTGAACATGCAAATCATTCTCTCCCCACTTTCGTTCTGGCATTGGCATTTCAACACGGCGAGTTTCTTTGCGAAGTCCCGCATCGTACTGCGCCCGCGTAGTGCTTAATGTCCATATAACTTCCGCCGTTTTCCCACTGATGTTGCCACAGCAGGTTGTCTTACCTGCACCTTTGGCATATGGATTATTTTTGTCATATGCTGAAGAATTACCGCCCGCCACTCCGTTGACACTGAATCCCAGAATGGGTCTGTCAATTTCACTGTGAATAATTAACGTCACACCCCCGGTCGGCGGTCCCCAGACTGCGGCCCAGATTAGCCAGCCACCGTATGCCAGAACCACTGCCAATAAACTGCCCCAGATCCATTTTTTACAGCGGGCATAGCCACGATTAATGGCGTTATCAATGTTGTCGTAAGTCTTAAAAAATCCCATTTTTATTTCCCCAGCTCACCAGCTATTTAATATTTTCTGGCCGCTTTTCATAGGGAGACCAGGCATTATCACTCCAGCCCAGTAACACCTTATCCCCGGGCAAAAAGTGAACATGCAAATCATTCTCTCCCCACTTTCGTTCAGGTAAAGGCATTACAATACGGCGAGTTTCTTTGCGAAGTCCCGCATCGTACTGCACCCGCGTGGTGCTTAATGTCCATATTACTTCCGCTGTTTTCCCACTGATGCTGCCACAACATGTTGCTTTTCCACCACCGTGAGCAAACGCATTTGGCCCCGCCACACCATTCACACTGAATCCCAGAATTGGCCTGTCAATTTCACTGTGAATGATCAATGTTACTGGACCCGTCGGCGGCCCCCAGATTGATGCCCAGATTAGCCAGCCACCGTATGCCAGAACCACTGCCAATAAACTGCCCCAGATCCATTTTTTACAGCGGGCATAGCCACGATTAACGGCGTTATCAATGTTGTCGTAAGTCTTAAAAAATCCCATTTGTTATTTCCCTGATTGAAGCAAACACCATTAACTGTTTAGATTTTCAGTACTGTGTATCCGCAAGGTTAACCAGCACATCTGCCAGCGATAGCGTTCCATTCAGCACCTTTGGTAATGCAGCCTTCAGTGCATCTGATTCCAGCTCCTGCCGCCCGCCATTAAGGTAATACAACACGTACAATTTCTGATCCGCAGGGGATAACGAACCCAACTCTTTACTTTTATTCAACACTTTGATCACCATCAGTCGCTGCGCGCATGGTGGAAATACTTTGCTAGTCGGCATCTTCTGCCATTCTTTCAGAATACTGGTCACTTCCGGCTTATCCGTAATCTGCTGCCAGGTCGCTTTATCAAGCCTGATAATATGATTAGTGGGCTTATCTACTTCAGAGGGCTTTATGGAAAGTGCCTGCCACTGCGTTTCTCCAGGTAACCACCACCGTGTGATGCCATTGAACAGAAAGGTATGCCAGTCACAGTCGGCACGCTGCGCCAGCGTTTCCATGACATAACTGGCATAGAAGCGCGTCAACTCTGTAGACCCATCTGGTTGAACAATGGTGCATCCACGTGATAGCTGCACTGCCAGCATTGATGGATAACGCGTTGAAACAATGACTGCGGCGCATCCCGGCAAAGACGCCAGGTAGTCAGGTAGCCGCTCTGCATTATCAATTTCCAGCAACCAGGGACCGTAGTTCTGAAATTCTGTCAATTGAGGATGGATATACAGAGAATGCAGCCTGAGAGCATGCTGCACTTTAAATGCCAGAAAATCGGCCTCCGGCTGCGCACCCGCTTCAAACAGAAGGCAGATATTCTCGTCTGGACTGCAGGATAACGCTGTAATGAGTTCTGTACTGTCCATTGTTATGCTCCCTGCACTATCGCATCATTGGCCTGTATCGCTTTAAGCAGACAAGGAATACAAATTTTATTTTCGATTGGCGGGTACAAGACTGGCATTTCTATACTCTGCGAAGCACCACCTTCCGTGTACAGTCGTCTGGCCTTGCGGGTGTACGTTCCCGCAGTCTCGTACTTGATTTGTCCCTGCTCGATGACGATGGAGCTCCCGCCTCCGACAAGTCGTATTCGCTTCTTTCCGGCCAGCAGCATCTCCGTTGCGGAGATAAGCGTGAGCTTGTGCTCCGCGCTCAAATGCATCGCCCCATTCTGCGCCTGAAACTGTACCGGACCTTGTGCCGAAATCAGTCTCAGCTTGCCGTGTTGGGCAAACATTCCCACGCTGTCGCCTGCCAGTCCGGTGATATGCCCTTCAGCACCCATGCTGATGTCACCACCGGCATTCAGGGCGACATTCTTCGTGGCCGCCAGTTGCAGATGCTCAGCACTGGTAAAAGCGATCCCCTCGGGTGCGGAGAAATGGATCATCTCATTGAGGGTTTTCAGCCGTGTGGCGAACATCGCCTGCTGACTGGCAATGTCAGCTTCCAGGGCTTTTGCCTGCCGGGTGGCGCTGGCCAGTCCCTCGATTTGCGTGCGGACGGCCTCAATCTCCTGCAGTGCCACGTACATATTCAGCACATCGCCTTCGCCGTGCACTTTGCCATCGGCTGTGACCAGCTCAGCGGTGGTGTCATCCCCGGCGTTGCGGTAAAGAGCCAGGTAGCGGTAGTGCTCGCCGGTGGTGGCCGCCCCGTTTCTGACGCTGACCTTTGCATCCATCGGTGTGCTGGCGGTGCGGTAGTTATAATCGCGCGTGGTGACGCTGCCGGTCACCGTGTGGTGCCACACCCGCGCATCCCACACGGCTTCAATTACGCCGTCATACAGCGCCGACAGCTCCCAGTATCAGTGTGTCTCGTCAGGGCTGACGACAAAAACGCTGCCGTCGTCATCATGCCCTTAAAGACCTCCGCTTCCGACATTTTTTGCCCCGCACGCGCATAAGTAAATTGCTGATGCCCCCCTGCCAGCGTGGCCCACTGTCCGGAATGTGGGCATTGCTCACCGGTACGACACTGGATACGTTTTCCCTAGGCTTCATTCAGAAAATACGCTGACTCATCCGGGATAATGCCATCACAATAACGGGTATCCTCCCAGACCAGACGCCATTGAACCTCACGATATCCCCAGCCGTCAGCCCGTAACATGTCTTCATAAACCTGCAAAGGCGCATTCATTCCACGTATGAAATAATTAAACGCTCCCAAAGTTTTAAATCCGCTGATAGCTGTCGGGAACACCAAAAACTTATGATTATGGGTGAGTTTTACCGGTTCCCAGATGCCATCACAGGGTACAGGCTCTCCTGTTTTGATAATGATTTCTGTTCCGTCTGGTACCGAAGGTAAATTTTTTGGGAAAACAGGGTATGGATAGACAGCAAAGGTGGAACTGTAATTTTTGGAATCCAGTAAATACCCTGCATCAAAGGTATTACAGACATTGTTATATGGCGGATAAAGTAAATTATCCCCCCAGTATTCAGCCGCCAGCCGGAGTTTGTTTAAGGATTCAATAAAATCAGGGTAGTGTTCAACCTGCATTCCACGTTCATGGCAAGGCCCGTACAGGAATGAGCCAACAAGATCAACAGGCCGAGCCAACTGATGAAATGCTCCCGTTTTGCGCTGCCAGACCTGTCGGTTACCTGTTGCCAGTTCTGCCAGCCCCTCATCGAACAATCGCAATGCATCATAGATATAGATGATCCCTTTCGGATGAAATCCCCTGGTTTTTTCTTCCGGCCAGGTTTTTAGCGCCTCCTCGTATTTGTCTGCGAACAGCGCCCAGACATTCCGTTTACGCTGCCAGAGGGTGTAGCTGCTGAGGCGCTGTATCAGCCAAAAAAGGGGACGGCGAACATGCTCGTCGGTCATTGGAAAATTAGTCATTACTTACTGTCCTCTTCGCTGGTCTGGCGGTCAACGCGGACGGCATTCACCATACTACGCTGCGTCACTTTGCTTCTGAGTTCATCATCATGCAGCTTACGCGTGCTGGTCGCATATATCCCCGGCATACGGCTTCGCCTGGCGTATCCACAGGTAGCTGTGACCGGGCTCTGACTCTTCACGGCTGAAATCCAGCTTCACCCGGTAGCGCCCGAGGCTGTCCAGATGCGCATAAGGGTCATTCTTCTCTTCGCTCTCGACGCGGGCCATCAGCGTGCCGGCAGTATTCAGAAAGGTGGCTACGATTTAATTTTATTCAGGTTTTAAATAAATACTCCCACCGTCATCCCTGCTAATAAGACTCCACTCCGCCGGGGTGCGTATTTCAGGTGCATACATATCACGCTGATATTTCGTGGCTTCCGGCATCTGCGTACCAGCCTGAACTTCAATAAACTGCTGATGACTCCCGGCAATGGTTGCCCAGCGCCCGGAATACGGGCACGGCTCACCGCTTTGGCAGGTAATACGCTCACCCGGTGCATCATTCAGAAAATACTCTGATTCATCCGGAATAACACCGTCACAGTAGCGAGTGTCTTCCCAGACAAGACGCCAGTGAACATCGCGGTAGCGAATGGGATCGTCAGTGATAAGCATTTCCTTATCGCTCTCCATCAGTACATCATAATAAACCTGGCGGGGCGCATTCATTCCACGAATAAAATAGTTGTAAGCCCCGAGATTTTTAAACCCGCTGATGCCGTCTTTAACCACCAGAAACTTATGGTTGTACAAAATTTTTACCGGCTCCCAGATACCGTCACAGGGCACCGGATCATTGGTTTTAATAATGATATCGCTGCGTTCAGGAACGGGTGGGAGATTTTTCGGGAATACCGGATAAGGGTAATATGAAAATTCCCACTGATAATGTTCAGGCGCAAGAAGAGATTCTGCGTCAAAAAAATTACAGACATTATTTTGTGGTGGATACAGCAGGTATTCTCCTTGGAATTTTGCTGCAATGCGCAATTTATTGAGCTTTTCCACCTCAGGGGGATAGGCTTCTACCTGCGTCCAGCGTTCATGGCAGAGGGGATAAAAAAACTTCTGGACTAAATCAACAGGCCGAACAAGCTGATAAAACTCACCGGTTTTAATTTGCCACACCTGCCGGTTGCCGACAGCCAGTTCTGGTAGTCCTTCGTCATAGAGACGCAGGGCATCATACGCCCAAATTATCACCTCCCCATCAAACCCTTTTGTTAGCTTTTCCGGCCAGGTTTTTAATGCTTGCTCATATTGTTGTGTAAAATACGCCCAGGCATCCCGTTTGCGCTGCCACAGGGTATAGCTGCTCAGCCGCTGTAACAGCCAGAACAATTTGCGACGCACCTGCTCATCACTCATCGGGTATTTCTTTTTAAGTGTCATCATTGTTCGCTTCCTGTCGTGGCCTGCCGCTCAATCCGGGCTGCATTAATTATCGTTCTGTCTTTCACCTTACTGCGCAGTTCATCGTCATGCAGTTCTCGGGTATAGGTGGCATAGGGCGGATCAATTCCCTCAGGTTTGTTGTAACCGTGCACGCCTTCCACATCTTTCCAGCCAGAAGGATAAAACTCAGCTTTTACCCCGTTAATCTCCACGCTGGCAGGCTGCCCGGTGGCCTTGACCTGCTCTCCGATGCGATTAAGCTCTGTTTTCAGCATTTCATCCAGATTAATTATCACCTGCTCGCCGCCGCCTTCAAGGTACTGTTTGGTTCTCTTTTGTCCGAACTGTTCAGCTATTTTGCCGTGCCAGGCATTAGTGCCCGGCATCCGCGTGGTAAGATCTTCCGGCAGATGCAGCACCACCAGAAAACCGTTGCCGTTCCACTCATCCAGTACCGCCGATAGCTGACGCCACTCTTCCGCGTTACCAGGCACTTTCTGATAGCCCCAAAATCCCCCGGCAGCCCAGGAGCCGCTTGGCGCTAATTCTGTTGAGTTGCCAAAAGCCCTGTAAATTGTACTGCCTGCCATATCTCTAGCACTTTTAGCAGTAATTTCACCGCTGAAAGAAGCGATATTGGTGTAAGCAGGAGTGACCCCAAACGCCGGGCTCAATTCGGGTTCTCTGGAAAACAAATCCGGATAATCTGCTTTTGAATATTTGCGCCTAAGAATATTTATATGGTCTTTTTCAGCATGAAGACTCGGAAATCGCGTTCCCTGCTTTGGCGCTTCCCTTAAAGGACGTTCGATAAGATAGGCTTACCGGCCAGCAGCATCTCCGTTGCGGAGATAAGCGTGAGCTTGTGCTCCGCGCTCAAATGCATCGCCCCATTCTGCGCCTGAAACTGTACCGGACCTTGTGCCGAAATCAGTCTCAGCTTGCCGTGTTGGGCAAACATTCCCACGCTGTCGCCTGCCAGTCCGGTGATATGCCCTTCAGCCCCCATGCTGATGTCACCACCGGCATTCAGGGCGACATTCTTCGTGGCCGCCAGGTGCAGATGCTCTGCACTGGTAAAAGCGATCCCCTCGGGTGCGGAGAAATGGATCATCTCATTGAGGGTTTTCAGCCGTGTGGCGAACATCGCCTGCTGGCTGGCAATGTCAGCTTCCAGGGCTTTCGCCTGGCGGGTGGCGCTGGCAAGCCCCTCGATTTGTGCGCGGACAGCCTCAATCTCCCGGAGTGCCACATCCATATCCAGCACATCGCCTTCACCCTGCACTTTGCCATCGGCGGTGACCAGCAGCCCTTTTGCCACACGTATACCGTCCTTGCCGGCCATCAGCCCCGTGAGCGGACCAAAGACGCCATCCAGCGGCCCTTTCGGCCCCTGCGCCTGTTTAATAAACTGTTTTGCACTCTTCTGACGCCCCACCAGTTTTTTAGCCGAGTCCACCAGGGTGTCAGCCAGAGCCTCTCCTTTTGTCCCGGTCTGTCCCTGCCAGGCAAGTGTATTCATCAGCGCCACCAGAGGGGACTGACGCACATCTGCCAGCAGGTTCAGCTGCGCAATGGCCTCCGAAAGCGATGACGCTTCGTGCCACTGAATGCTGTTGGCCATGTTGAGCCAGGCGTTGCCAAAGTCAGTGAAGTAACGCTCGGTCAGGCGCTGTTTCAGCGCTTCCGGTGACACATCACTGCCCGGCTGATGGGTTTTGTCGGTGAGCACCCAGTCAATTTCATCACGGCGGGTCTTCACTACCTGATCAATCGCATCTTCAACCTGCTCTTCCCACGCCTGACGGGTGAACATCCCCGGCACCACCTCTTCCGAGGAGAACAGGGTTGACGCATCCGTATCGCCGGTCATGTCAGACAGGGTTAAATCCGGCCAGTTACGGGCAATGCGCCCGAGCATCTCCTGGTACAGACCGCTTATCCGGGCCATACGGCAGGCGGCCCAGCACACGCGGCATCACCAGACCGATATAGCGGGAATCATCCGTCTCACGAAACGATTTCCACTTGATGTACTCGGCACGGTCAAAGTAGTTACCGATGTCTTTTATAGCCGCCACTTCCTCCATCGAATCCTTGAGGAAAAATTTGGGGCCGGCGGAGCCGATAAACGGCATATGCGCAGCAGCAGACACTTTAGAGATGTTGCGCAGAAGCGTTACATCCTGAGCGGAAGCATCAAACTCGTAGGCGGAAATCAGCGCGGCAATCGGCTCTCCACCCGGGGTGTCATACTCATCAATATAGGTATGTTTATACAGTCCGCTCTGGATAATTTCCGGGCAGTCTTCGAAGTCCTGTCGCAGGTCTTCTTTGGACATATCCAGCAGTTCAACCTTCACGTTCTGACGGAAATCGGTTTTATCGACCAGGGATTTCACGCCGCGCCATAGACTTTCTACCGCCTGGAAGTCCTCATGGTGCATGACAGCATCAAGCTGACGACTAATCTGGTAGTCCAGCTCAGCGATATGATGGTCAATCAGGTTTTTGTCGAGTTTTTCAACTTTTGAGCCCGCTTTTGTCAGGCACTCCAGGAACACCTGCATCCCGGCCGTTAAACGTTCATCCGCAGTCGCATCCGACATCGCCTGCGCATCCTGCCAGATATCCAGTGCACTGAGTTCGGAGACCGGGTTCAGATTGATTTTTTTAAACAGAGACGCATAAACCCCACCAGCGGCCGGACGTTCCAGCACCACACTCTCGCCACCCGCGGCATTCTCATTTTTTACAGACATCAACATCTTCCTTATTAATCCGTTAAAACATCCTGACCGTTATGGCTGTTTAGGGGCCAGAGCAGACAACTCAGATCTGAGTTCTGCGCTTAATGCCGGGTCGAGCAGAATTTTTTCAAGCTCTTTCCGGAAAGCCTGATTGTCCAGCAGGTTAGCTTTTAAATCGCGAAGCAGATTACGCATGGAAAGCATCGCCTTCAGCTGAGGGATCTGCCGGGAAACCTGCTCAGGGGTGAAATCCTTCATGCTCTGGAATGTCAGATTGATATTGTCTTCGCTACCGTCACCGGCAAGCGTGTTTTTAACGGTGAGATTTACTTTTGGGGAATATTCGGAAAGTACTGAGTCAAAGTTATTTTTGTTCAGATTAACTTTTTTGCGTTCAGAGAGTGGCGCGGACTCCTGACCATTACTGAAGTCGCCCGCCACCAGTAATTTCAGGGGGAGTTCGGTTTTCTTGCTCGCCCCGCCCGTATGCAAATCAAGTTTTAAATTGATACGTGCCTTGGGTATTTCGGACTGAAAGGAAGAGTTAGACATGGCTGTCCCTGTTCTATGGAGTGATAGAAACCGCCACAGCCAGTGTCAAATATTAAGAATGGCTTACCCTGCCATAAAACATTCCTGCTATTAAACATTCAATGAAAAGCAGGACCTGCGGTCAGAAGCGAGTACATTCCATTTACTGGCGATATGACGCGATGAAAGAGCGTAAACCCTGAATTTATTTTTCAGATAAACACCCATGGCGCGAGTTTAGAAATAGTGGGTCAGCTAAAGGAAATGATAATATGTAACCATATGTAACATAGTAAGCTTGCCAGAAAATATCTTATACTGATCTGATATATAAGATTTTTCTTGAGATTTCGGCTGTGGGGCGCATGATAGCTGGGACTAAAAAATGTTTCATTGAATAGTTCATTGCGGGATTGAGCAGAGAAATTACCCAATGCTAAAAAGTGCGGTTCATGCTTTTTTTACAGGATAGCGGCAGAAAGTGAAAACGAGAACCAGCCCAAACGGGTTAGTTTTTATAATAAGTTATGTTAATGATTTGTGGCACTGTTATACGCTGCTAATGTGCCTGTTGCCGCTAAGAAGTTCATCGACTCCCCCGCCGACATGCCGAGGGCGTCATGCCATAAACCTGCCGGAAACGATGGCTGAAGTGGGCTGAAGAGTGGTAACCACACTGAAGGGCAATATCGGTCAGTGTAAGATCGGGCCGCTCAAGCAACATCCTTGCACGATCCATACGACGGCGCATCACGAACTGGTGCGGCGCTTCGCCAGTGGTGTGACGGAACATACGGGCAAAGTGAAACTCACTCAATGCCGCTTCCTGCGCCAGCACAGCCAGGGTTAAAGGCTGGTCAATGTGAGCCTCAATGAAGTCGAGAACCCGACGTAATACCGCTGGAGCCAGGCCGCCCCGTACCTGGGGCAGTTGCCACTTAACTTCGCTGTAGTGCTGCAGCAGATGGGTCAGCAAGAGTGTTGATGCGCTGCTCAGCGTCAGCTGGCTGGCGGGCTGTTGCCAGTCGCTGCTCAGCAGAAAGTGTCGATAGAGCTGGGTAATGCGGTCATCAACAGAAAAGATTTTCTCATGCAGGTTTAACTGCACCGGACTGCGGTCCCAGACCCGTTCGGCCAGTTGCCGCAGCTGGTTCTCGCTGCAATAGAGATGAACAAAGGCGAGATCGGCACGCAGATCCCAGGTTGATTCCATGCCTGCCGGCATCAGACAGAAGCGGTCCGGTGCGCCACCGTTACGCCAGCCATGCGGGGTTTTATGCCAGGTATCGTAGCCGCCCGCCACGTAAAGGCTCAGCGTGTGATGATCGCTGAGGTTTGTCACGCGATCGCCACTATTAAACCAGGCTGCCAGCTGAATGCCGCTGTGAAGCTGCACCTGATCGCGCAGTTGTGCTTTGTGTCGTTGCAGCATGTCAAAGGTCTGGAAGCGACTCATCGGGGTATCAGTTCAGATAAACAGAGTGCCAGTTTACGGATTGCGCGGGACAGAAAACAGAGCACATCGGGACAGAGAGTAAAAATGCGCAAGATTTTGCAAACCCTGCGCAATCCGCTGCAAGACCAGGGAGCGTTGCGGGTGCAGACTCGGCGTTTTTTTCGGTGGAGAATCTGGTAATGAACCTGTTTTTGTATCTCTCAGTCGTGCTGATCTGGGGCACGACCTGGATTGCGATTTATGCGCAACAGTCTGCAGGCATCAGCGCCGTAACTGTCGCTGTCTTCTGGCGTTTTTTGCTGGCCTCGCTGGTCATGTTATTGCTGCTTAAGCTGATAAAGCGTCTGCACAGGCTGACGCTGCAGGATCACCTCTTCTGTGTGCTGCAGGGCTGTTGCGTTTTTGGCTTTAACTTTGTCTGCTTTTATTACGCCTCTGGCTATATCAGCAGCGGACTGGAGTCGGTCATTTTCTCTATGGCTGTGATGTATAACGCCATTAACAGCTGGATATTTTTCCGTCAGCGCCCTTCCGCACGTCTGATTCCGGCGATAGTGCTCGGCATGGCGGGTATTGTTGCGTTGTTCTGGCACGATCTGCGCAGCACTCAGGCCTCGACCGGCTTGATGTGGGGCATTGGGTTAAGTGCGCTGGGCACCCTGGGATTTTCATTCGGCAATATGATCAGTCAGCGGCATCAGCGTCTGCAACGTGACGTGCTGACAACCAACAGTTACGGCATGTTATACGGTGCGCTGATCATGGCACTGGTCTCGCTGCTGCAGGGTGTTTCGCTACAGCCGACATGGAATACACAGTGGTTTGGGGCATTGATCTATCTGGCTATCGTGGGATCGGTGATGGGATTCGGGGCCTATTTTACGCTGGTGGGACGTATCGGAGCCAGTCGGGCTGCCTATACAACGGTGCTGTTTCCGCTGGTGGCGCTGGCACTCTCTACCCGTTACGAAGGATATGAGTGGCATGCCAGCGCCATCCCTGGCCTTGTCATGATTTTACTGGGCAATATCGTGATGTTTGCCCGTTGGCCGGCAAGTCGTCGCCGGATAATCATCTGACGCGGAGGCGGGCTGAGGCCCGCGTCCGGATGGGCGTTATGCCCACTGCTGCTGAAGGAGTTTCTGTGGTTTATTGATCGCTTTACGCGCAATCCAGTAGAGCAGAACACGCTCATCGTCACTATCACGATCGGCCATCGACAGCAGTTTTAATGCCAGCGTCGATTTGGTCACAGGCTGTTGTTCTGTACTGAGTTCAATCACCGCCTGACCGATGATGCAGCAAACTTCATCCTCACTGGTGCTGGATTCATATGTCCGGTCTTTCATATTTCCTCCTGATAAGTGAACTGTTAGCCTGGCAAATAATCTGTAAACCTGCTCACAGAATCATCTTAATGAAACATTATCTTACGGCTAATTACGCTTAATCATTAAGCTGCCGTTTTGCTTACTTTTGACGCGACGTCGCTAATCTCTCCCGATGCCATTCATACCGCCTGAATGGCATTTCATTCCCCGATCCGTTCCGTTCATGCCTTTACTGCTCACGCGCGCGAATCACTGCTTTATTCTGACCGCAGTTTCCAGATTCCCGGATGGGAGAGAAAAATTATGAACCAGACTCAACAGGCTTCTTACCAGCGTGCTCGCTGGCTTACATTGTTCGGAACGGTAATCACTCAGTTCGCACTGGGGTCAGTCTACACATGGAGTTTGTTCAACGGCCAGCTGTCACAGAAGCTGGATGCGACGGTCAGTCAGGTTGCTTTTTCGTTTGGTCTGCTGAGTCTGGGGCTGGCTATTGCCTCCTCGCTGGCCGGTAAATTACAGGAACGTTTTGGCGTACGCCGCGTCACTATCGGGGCGGGTGTGCTGATGGCGCTGGGTTTCTGGCTTACCGCGCATGCTAATAACCTGATGATGCTCTATTTCAGCGCCGGACTGCTGGTGGGTCTGGCGGATGGCGCAGGTTACCTGATGACGCTCTCAAACTGCGTGAAGTGGTTTCCGGAGCGCAAAGGGATGATCTCTGCCTGTGCGATTGGCGCTTACGGTCTGGGTAGTCTGGGATTCAAATTTATCTGCGGGGCGCTGCTGGCAACGGTGGGTCTGGAGCAGACCTTTATGATCTGGGGCGTGCTCGCGATGTCGATGATTATCCTCGGTGCACTGCTGATGCGTGATGCCCCCCTTCAGGATACCGGGAGCAGCACGAATGGTCAGCAACATGCGCGGGATTACACGCTGGCACAGTCGGTGCGTCTGCCACAGTATTGGATGCTGGCACTGATGTTCCTGACAGCCTGCATGAGCGGTCTCTATGTGATAGGCGTTGCCAAAGATATCGGCGAAGGGCTGGTGCATCTGACTACGCAGACCGCTGCCAGTGCGGTAACGGTGATTGCGATTGCCAACCTGAGTGGCCGTCTGGTGCTGGGCATACTGTCTGACAAAATGATGCGCATCCGGGTTATTTCACTGGCGCAAATCGTGTCGCTGATCGGGATGAGCGTGCTGCTGTTTACCCGAATGAATGAAATCACCTTCTTCCTGTCACTCGCCTGTGTAGCCTTCAGCTTTGGCGGTACCATCACGGTATTCCCGTCGCTGGTCAGTGACTTTTTCGGCCTTAACAACCTGACAAAAAACTATGGTCTGCTCTATCTCGGATTTGGTATCGGAAGCGTGCTGGGCTCACTGGTCGCCTCACTGTTTGGCGGGTTCACCGTCACCTTCAGCCTGATTATGACGCTGCTGGTCATCTCCCTGTTCCTGTCACTCACCATCCGCTTACCACAGAGTTCTGTTACAGCAACACCTGTATTGCAACGTCATTAACCATCACGACGGGCCGCGCCAGAGCGGCCCGTTCACGTTTAGCCGCGGAATCGCGGCTCTGCCATGCCCGCCACCGAGACGTCCACCGCAAAGATATCGCCTGACTGCGGATAGCGTGCCAGCTCCTCTTCGGTGCGATCTTCCCGTGAACTGGTAATAAACAGAGTTTTAAGATCGGCGCCACCAAAGGCCACCATGGTTGGCCACTTCACCGGCAGCAGGATCTCATCGACGATTTCGCTGCTCTGGGGATCGATGCGTACTACGCGTCCGCCATCAAACTGTGCGGACCAGTAAAATCCTTCGCTATCCACTGCGGCACCATCCGGCAATCCACCTTTCGCGTCGAAACGGCGGAACAGAGTGCGTTCGCCCGGTTCGCCCTGCGCATTTAATGGATAGCGATAGAGCGCTTCATTCGGCGTGTCACTGTGATACATCCAGCGCCGGTCGGGAGAGAAGGCCAGCCCGTTGGAAATTTTAATGTCACGCGCTTTGACTTCCAGCTTCAGGTCAGGCGTCACGCGGCACAGCAGCCCGCCATTTTTGTCCTGCGGTTCCCACAGGCTGCCGCACCAGAAATTTCCCCAGGGATCAACGCGACCATCATTAAATCGGCTTTGCGCAGCCTCACCGGGATTTTCTGCGATCTTTTTCTCTGGCTTGCCCTGCGCATCCAGCAGCCAGACACCGCCACGTAATGCAGCTATCAGACCGCCCTGCTCACGCAGACCGATGCATCCCACCTCTTCCGCCTGCGGGAAGGTTTGCAGTTCACCGCTGACCGGATCAAAACGGTGAATGGCGGGTGCCAGAATATCGACACAGTACAGCACCTGTTCTTCCACTGACCAGAGCGGGCATTCGCCCAGTTCAGCCTGTAAAGCCAGAATATTTTTAACGTCATGCGCCATGTTTCTCTCCCATTGAACTGACATGCTAATAATGTAGTTGTAAAAACTTTCAAATGAGAATTATTTTCGCTTGATTTTGAGACTATTCTCTTTGATAGTATTTACTATTCAGTTCATTCTTATTTCTTTATTATTCTCCGCTGCAAAAGGCAGCACTCTGAAATATTCCGTCATACCTTCTTAAATAACTCTACAAAGCCTGCATCTTCACTCCACTTTTCCAGCGTAGTGTCATAGTCATTGGAAAAGAGGAGAAGCTTCCGATGAAGAGATTAATTAAAGTCGCTTCGGTGGTTGCGCTGATGACCTTATTAAGTGGTTGTATCATCAGCCCCAGACACGACAATGGCTGGCACCGCGGGGGTGGCGGCGGATATCATGGAGGCTACTATGGAGGTTATCACGGTGGGTATCATGGCGGTCACCATCGCCGCTAACGGGCAAAGATGTCACACAGCATAAAATAAAAGCATTAAACTTTAAGGGCGGGATAATTATCCCGCCCGTTTTATTTAGCTTTTCACAGCATAATTACACTGGAACCACGCTTTCTGCAGTCCCGGAATATGACTCTCCTGCGCAGGTAAAGCCTCGACTTTATCAAAGCCTTTATTACTGCAGTAATTCGCCAGATCAATATTCATTGCATCACGATTGACCTTTACCGGGTCAAAACGGTACTGCACGGTATTTGAGCCTGGATCTTCATCTACACGTTCAAATGCCCCGGGTTTGCTGGCAGTACATCCACTCAGCAAAATCAGCGCCAGTGCGCCGGTTATTAGTTTTTTCATTAAGTTATCCTCACGTTGCCGCGCAGTTTATGACGCAGCATGCCGCGCATCCATAGGATTAATGCGCGAAAGTTCAAAACTTGAGAAGCTTTTACCGATTAATGTAATACGATTAAACGGCTATCACTATCATGCACGGCGTGACAAGATGCATTCAGACAAAACGAAGACTGCACCACACCAGGAAATGCCAAAAATAAAAATCTGTTCCTCTCTTCCCTGCCCGCGCTTAGCGGGCTTTTTTTCGCCCGCCATTCCGCTGCTCCGCTGCCGCTTACTGGCCAGTCAGTGCAATCATTCTACGTAACAGGTTAGCGGCGCGCTTGTCAGGTAATGCCAGAATCGCGCTGTAGAGATCAATCGACATGGCACACAGCGATGAGCGATCAACCGCCGTGTCGGCAGGCATATTCAGCTGCTGCAGCTTATCCCCCCACTGCTGATAGAGCCGGGCGACAATTTTTTGCAGATCATCCTGCGCCTGCGTCTTATCCAGCGGTTGCTCGGGAAGTGGACTGTTCAGCAGCAGCTGCTCCATGGCATCCGCCTCTTTGCGATTCAGCGACGGCGGCAGCGTGGTCAGCAGATTGATGCCACCACTCACCTGCGGATAGAGATAACGGAAGCAGAGGCCCGGATCGATTTGGTTCAGCGCCCGCATCTCTTCAACCGAGACGCTGATATAGTTGACGACCGCCGCGTCAGTTCCGCGCATCAGCCGCTGATTAATCACCTCAATCAGCCAGCCACGTAGCTCGCCCGTCGCCTTCTCAGCTGGCTCCCCCGCCCGGATGCGCCGGGTCAGCTCCTGGGTCAGCAACAGCCATAACGCCGGTTCCTGAGTCTGCAGCACCCGATAACCGGGCATCTTTGCCAGTTGATTTACCGCCTGCTCTCGCTGACTGGCCTGCAACTGATGCGGCGCTACCCAGCTGAACCAGAGCAGATTCGCCAGTATCAGGGGCAGCAGAAAGATGATCAGCCCCTGCCACAAACGCAGCCGGGTGGTTTTGATCAACACAATAACAATCAGCGCCAGCAGCGCAAACGCGGCCAGCGTAATAAAAAGCAGAGCATTCATGCGGCGGGATTAATCCTTACGCACATCGATCAGCACAGGACAGTGAGCGCGCTCAATAACCGATGCGCTGACTGAGCCTTTTAACAGCCGATTCAAAGAGGAGAGATGGCGACGTCCCATGATAATCATGCTGGCCTTGAGCTGTTGCGACTGGGCAACGATAGTATCTGCCGCGTCACCCGCCAGAATCATGCCCCGCGCATTAATGCCCGCACGCAGTAACGGAGCCAGTGCATGGCGCACCACCATTTCTGCCGTATTCTGCTCATCCTGCGCAGCCACAAAATCGGCCGGATCTTCACCCGCATCAATTTCCATTGGCTGATTACAGGAGGAGTAAGCGGGATCGACGCAGCACAGCACGACCACATCGGCGCGATGCGCCAGCGCTTCTTCAATGGTTAAGGCGACCACTTTTTCCGCTACCGGAGAGTGATCAATGGCCATCAGCAGGGTTTTCATCGAATGCTTATCCTTCTATCGCGGCGACTTTGCCGATTTCACGCACCAGTGCCTCTTTACACTTCAGCATCTCGTCACGAAAACGGGCTTCGTGTCGCAGAAAACGTGCAGAAGGCACCAGCAAAGAGACAGAAAAGCGACCAAACAGCGTATCCAGCGCAAACGCCATGGTAGAGATACCTTCCAGCGTTTCACCGCGATCCACGGCGATACCGGTTTCGCGCACTTCCCTGATAAGTTGCAGCAACTGAGGCAGCGTTTTTACCGTCATATCGGTTAACTCCTGCCAGGCGTCGCCAACGATCGTCCGTACATCTTTTTCACACTCCAGCGCCAGCAACGCCCGTCCACCGGAGGTGCTGTAGAGCGGCAGATTGAGTCCCATATGCGGAACCACCCGAAGCTCACGCGACGCCACCACGTGGTGAATTATCGCCAGCTGACTGCCGCTGGCGCGCGCCAGCGAGACGGTTTCATTGGTGTCGGAAGAGAGTTTTTCCAGCAGCGGACTGACCAGATCAACCACATCGGTATGTACGCTGGAGATCAGTTTTAACAGCGCCGGCCCCAGACGCAGTCCGCCCGCCCCGCTGCTGCGCACCAGCTCTGCGCTGTCGAGCGCGGCAACAATACGCTGCACCGTTGAGCGCGGCAGTTCGACCGCCTGAGCGATCTCACCGAGGCTCATGCCGCCGGGCTGTTCACCAAGCGCATTAAGTATTTTTGCCGCACGGGCGATGACCTGTATACCGCCCGTTTTTTCATCCTCGCGGCTGGAGGGTTGATGTGCCATAGCGTCGTCCTGTTTGAGCTGCCTTACTGTAGCGCGAATGCCGCACTTTTTACAGCCTGTACCACATTGCAATACAGTATACCGGGATGTAATATTACGATCTGTATCACATCGCAGTACACTGCATCATAATAACGAGATCGCCTGCAATGAACGCTAAGCCTGCCACCGCGCCGGCCCCTCATCCTTTTACACTGCAACTGGCACTGGGATTAGTCGGCGTGCTCATCGCCGCCCTGACCTCCGGGCTGAACGATCGCGTCAGTGATATCGCGCTGGCCGATATCCGTGCCGCGATCGGCATCAGTTACGATCAGGGTAGCTGGATTATCTCTGGCTATCAGGCGGCAGAAGTGGCCGCCATGATGATTGCGCCCTGGTTTGCCGTCACCCTGTCGCTGCGGCGTTTTACGTTAGGCGTGTCGGCGGGATTTATGCTGACTGGCATTCTGCTGCCGCTGGTGCGGGATCCGACGCTATTTATCAGCCTGCGCGTATTGCAGGGCCTGTTTGGCGGCGCCTTACCGCCAATGCTGATGACGGTCGCCCTGCGCTTTCTGCCGCCGCCCTTTAAACTTTTTGGCCTGGCGGGCTATGCCCTGACCGCGACGTTTGGCCCCAATATGGCGGCCTCGCTGGCCTCGTTGTGGACCGATCACGTCAGCTGGATGATGGTGTTCTGGCAGGTCGTGCCGTTGATGCTGATCGCTATGCTGCTGACAGGATGGGGATTGCCCCAGGATCCGCTGCGGCCGGAACGTTTTCAGCAGATCGATCTGTTCGGCATGGTGACCGGCTGCAGTGGTGTTGCGCTGCTGATTCTGGTGCTGACCCAGGGTGAGCGCCTCGACTGGCTGAACTCGCCACTGATTACCGGTATGTTGCTCACCGCGCTGCCGCTGCTGCTGGTTTTCCTGATTAATGAGTGGTTTCACCCGCTGCCGCTGTTTAAATTGCAGATGCTCCGACGGCCAAATCTGGCGCATGGCTTGCTGGGGCTGGCCTGCGTGCTCATCCTTGGGCTTTCTGGCTCCGCGCTGCCTTCGGCCTATTTTGCTCAGGTCAGCGGCTTTCGCACCCTTGAGTTTGCCCCGCTGGCGCTGGCGGTGGGTCTGCCGCAACTGCTGATCGCACCGCTGATTGCAGCCCTGCTGAATATCCGCTGGATCGACTGCCGCTGGATGCTGACGGCGGGCGTCGGCTTGCTGGTGACCTCCTGTCTGCTGGGCACACAGATCACCAGTGACTGGGCAAGACAGAATTTCTGGCTGCTGCAGATCCTGCAGGCGTTCGGACAACCGATGATCATTTTGCCGATACTGATGAGCGCCACCAGCGTTGTGGCCCCGCCAGAAGGCCCGTTTGCCTCGGCAATGTTTAATACGGTGCGCGGCTTTTCCAGCATCGCTGCCTCTACGCTGGTTGAGGTTTTCCTTTCGCATCGTGAGCAGTTTCACTCCAGTGTGCTGATTAATCAGGCGGCCAGTCGCAGCTGGCTGATGACAGCGCCGACGGCCAGTCAGGCCAGCAGCAGCTTGCCGCTGTTGCCGGATGGCAGCATCAGCGCCGCCGATAATCTCAGCGGATTCGCCACCCTTGTCAGGCATCAGGCCACGATCCTTAGTCTGAGCGACAGCTGGCTGATGCTGACCGGCTTTGCCGCCTGCCTGTTATTGCTTACCGCCATCCTGCCAAAACGGGTGTGGCCGCCTCAAACTTTGATTCAAAACCCTTCCCGGAATAACTGAATATGCGTGCTTTCGAAATGAAAAGAACCCTGCTGCTGAGTCTGTTGCTGCTGGTGTTACTGGCCATCGCTTTTGTGGTCTGGTCACTGATGACCGGCAACGATCACCGCACCAACGACGCTTACGTCAATGCGGACTACACCCTGGTGGCACCGAAAGTCTCGGGCTACATCAGCCACGTGCAGGTGCAGGATAATCAGCAGGTCAAAGCGGGTCAGCTGCTGGCGACGCTGGACGATCGTGACTATCGTGTGGCGCTGGAGAGTGCGGAGGCTGACCTGCAGGTGAGCCAGGCGAAACTGCTGAGCAGCCAGGCACAGCTGGAGCAGCAGCAGTCGGTTATTGACCAGCAGAAAGCCAGCGTCGCGGCCAGCGAAGCCTCTGCGCAGTATGCCGGTCAGAGCGCCGATCGTTATAACCGCCTCTATAAAAGCGGTACCGTGGCAGCCGACGATCAGCAGAAAGCCAGCTCAAACCAGCGCTCGGCGCTGGCAGCCGTGCATCAGAGTCAGGCCGCGCTGGCGTCAGCAGTAAAACAGGTGGGGGTGTTACAGGCGGCGGTGCGTTCTGCGGAAGCGGACGTTGCAGCGGCGAAGGCCAGCGTCGATCAGGCCAGACTGAATCTCTCCTACACCCGCATTACTGCGCCCGTTGACGGCATGGTAGGTCAGCGCTCGGTGCGGACCGGCGCGTACGTATCAGCCGGCACCCGTCTGCTGGCGGTGGTGCCACTGCAGCAAACCTACATAACCGCTAACTATCTTGAGACGCAGTTAAGCGATGTGCGTCCCGGCCAGCGGGTGCGGATCCGGGTGGACGCCCTGCCGGGCGAGACCTTTACCGGTCATGTGGACAGCATCGCACCGGCCACCGGCGCAACTTTTTCGGCGATCTCTCCCGATAACGCCACCGGCAACTACACTAAAGTCGTTCAACGTCTGCCGGTGAAAATTGTGCTGGATGTCGACCAACAGCATCTGGCTCAGTTACGTGTAGGCATGTCGGCGATCCCTGAAATCGAAGTGCCGTAAAATTGTGAGCAATATCTCAGAACGGACCTATTTCATTTGGGGAGGATTACGCGTAAATTAGCGCTCGATCCTGTTCTGAGTTATTCAGATCAACCCGGAAGAGAGCAGACCATGACTGTAAATGGCGATCTCTTTTCCACATCTGTTCGCGTTGCACTGGTTTGGGATCGCCATCATCGTAACCGCTCAGAGGAGTTGCTTTGTGAAATATGCCTTGATGGGAATATCTTTTTTCGCGTTACTTTGGTTCGGAACCTTTGTTCTGCTGCTGAAGTAATGGCGTGACAGTGCCGCCACGGGGCGACCCTTGAGTCGCCCCTGCTGGCTGTCAGCGTTCTTCTTCCATTTTTATGCTGCCTGGCAATATGCCATCGGCACGAAACATCGCTTTAATTCCCCGTACCGCCTGACGAATACGATCGCTGTTCTCTATCAGCGCAAAACGCACGTGCGTGTCGCCATAGTCGCCAAACCCGATACCGGGCGAGACACAGACTTTCGCCTCCTGCAGCAGTCTCTTGGCAAACTCCAGCGACCCCAGATGTGCGTAATGGTCCGGTATTTTTGCCCAGACGTACATTGAGGCTTTCGGGTTATCCACCATCCAGCCCGCTTCATGCAATCCTTTGACCAGCACATCACGGCGGCGTTTGTACTGCTCTGCGATGTCGCGCACGCACTGTTGATCCCCTTCCAGCGCCGCAATCGCCGCCACCTGCAGTGGCGTAAAGGTGCCGTAGTCATGATAACTTTTGATTCGCGCCAGCGCGGCTACCAGCTCTTTGTTGCCCACCATGAAACCGATACGCCAGCCCGCCATGTTGTAGCTTTTTGACAGGGTAAAGAATTCGACGGCGACATCACGCGCGCCCGGCACCTGCATAATCGATGGTGCTTTCCAGCCATCGTAGACGATATCGGCATAGGCCAGATCGTGGATCACCAGCACGTTGTACTGCTTCGCCAGCGCAATCACCCGTTCGAAAAAGTCGAGCTCCACACACTGTGCGGTGGGGTTGGACGGGAAGCCGAGGATCATCATTTTTGGCTTGGGATAGCTCTCGCGAATGGCGCGTTCCAGCTCATTGAAGAAGTCGACACCCGCCACCAGCGGCACCGAGCGTACCTGCGCCCCGGCAATCACCGCACCGTAGATATGGATCGGATAGCTGGGATTGGGCACCAGCACGGTATCACCGTGATCCAGCGTCGCCAGCATCAGGTGCGCCAGCCCCTCTTTGGAACCGATGGTGACAATCGCCTCTGATTCAGGATCGATCTCAACCTGATAGCGATCGGCGTACCAGCGCGAGATCGCCCGGCGCAGGCGCGGAATACCGCGAGAAGTGGAATAACCGTGGGTATCGTCACGCTGCGCCACCTGGCATAACTTTTCGACGATGTGTGGCGGAGTCGGACCATCCGGGTTGCCCATTGAAAAGTCGATGATATCTTCGCCGCGCCGACGCGCAGCCATCTTCAGTTCAGCGGTGATGTTGAAAACGTAAGGGGGTAAACGTTCGATACGCGAGAAACGACGGGGTGTGCTGTTATCAGCCATGATGTCCTCTGGATTACGTAAGCGCCCGGACCGTCCGAGCGACGCGGGTCACTGTGGTGACCCGTTACGAACATAACGTGGCGAGGATCATTTTGTCGAGGGTGGCGGAAAATATTTTTATTTTTGCGGATTCAGCCGCCCCAGCAGCCAATCGTTCACCCAGCAGCCGTTCAGCAGATAATTATCCCGTAGCGTGCCCTCCAGCTGAAAGCCGTTTTTCTCCAGAATACGGCGTGACGCCCAGTTCCCTTCAATCACCATCGCTTTGAGTTTGTGGAAATCGGCTTCAAGCAAAAACTGACACAGCGCCGCCAGGGCTTCGCTGCCATATCCCTGACCGCAGTGGCGATGCAGCAGCATATAGCCCACCTCCGCCTGACGGTATGGCTCCCATTCGGGGCTGCAGCCAAACAGGCCAATCGGCTCACCGTTGTCACGACGTCGCGCAACCAGGCAGAGCATATGAAAACTGCTCGCCTGCCAGGGGGCCAGACGCTCGGTGAAGCGCTGGCGGATATCCGCTTCATCGGGGATTTCGCTCACCCAGGTCATGGTGTCGCGATCTTCATGGACGGCACGAAATAGTTGCCAGTCTTCTGGCTGTAATTTACTCAGGGTTAATCTGGCGGTGACTAGTTGCATCTGCTGCTCCCGATGGGCGCGGTTTTCCAGCGGTCACTGGCGCACCTCATCGCGCAACATAGCAAAACGGCACCTTAGCGACCAGCCTCTGCAGGGCGAAAAACTGTTCCCCTTTAATGCACTCAACCTTTCCTCTTTTTGCCCATATGCCGTAAAAATTGATCTGAAGCACTAACTCCCACCGTGATTGATCGGGACGCTAGCGGTTCGCGATCACATTTTTTATCATAGAGGCACTTTCCATTGCCGACGAGTCGCCTGTGTCCTCCCACTTCACGATGTTACTGGCAGTATTTGACCGCGCCGCCCTGATGCTGATCTGCCTGTTCTTCCTGACACGCACCCGCCCGTTTCGTCAGCTGCTGCAAAAAGATGAACACACCCGTGCGGAGAAAGTGGCGGTTACTGCCATCTTTTCCCTGTTTGCGCTGTTCAGTACCTGGTCGGGTGTCGATGTCGATGGTTCACTGCTGAATGTGCGGGTCATCGCCGTTATGGCGGGTGGCATTCTGTTTGGTCCCTGGGTCGGGATCGCCACCGGGGTTATCGCCGGTCTGCACCGTTTTCTGATCGATATTCACGGCGTGACCTCCGTGCCCTGCCTGATTACCAGCATCATTGCCGGTATCGTCGCGGGCGGTATTAATCGCCGGGTACTGAAAGAGCACCGCTGGCGTGCCGGTATCGTCGGCGGCATGCTCTGTGAAGCCCTGACGATGTTGTTGATTGTTGTGTGGGCGCGCCCCACCTCACTCGGGCTGGCGATTGTGTCGGAAATTGCCCTGCCGATGATCCTCGGTGCCTCCAGTATCGGCATCATTGTACTGCTGGTGCAGAGCGTCGAGGGGGAAAAAGAGGCGATTGCCGCCCGCCAGGCCAAGCTGGCGCTGGAGATCGCCAATAAAACCCTGCCGCTGTTCCGTCAGGTGAACAGCGACTCGCTGCGCAACATCTGTGACATTATCCGACGGGAGATCAAAGCCGATGCGGTGGCGATGACCGATAAAAAACAGATTCTGGCCTACGTCGGCTATGGCGAACACAATTATAAACATGGGGATGATGGCATCAGCCCCACCACGGCGCAGTCGATCGCCAGCGGTAAAATTATCATTAAGAACAACGATGAAGCGCATCGCACCAAAGATATTCACTCCATGATCGTGATCCCGCTGTGGGAGAAAGGCAAAGTCACCGGCACGCTGAAAATCTACTATCGCCGCGCACACCGTATTACCGGCTCGCTGAAGGAGATGGCGATTGGCCTGTCACAAATCATCTCAACCCAGCTTGAAGTATCGCGTGCCGAGCAGTTGCGCGAGATGGCTAATAAAGCGGAACTGCGTGCGCTGCAAAGTAAAATAAATCCTCATTTCCTGTTCAACGCCCTGAATGCTATCTCCTCTTCTATCCGGCTCAATCCCGATACCGCCCGTCAGCTGGTGATAAACCTGTCACGCTATCTGCGCTACAACCTGGAACTGAACGACGATGAGCTAATCGACATCCGTAAAGAGCTGTGGCAGGTGAAAGATTACATCGCCATCGAGCAGGCCCGGTTTGGCGATAAGCTGACGATGATCTATGACGTCGATGAGGATCTCCATTTTCTGCTGCCGAGTCTGCTGATCCAGCCTCTGGTGGAGAATGCCATTGTCCATGGCATCCAGCCCTGTAAAGGCAAAGGCGTGGTGACGCTGAGCGTCCGTGATCTGGGCGATCAGGTACGGATCTCGGTGCGGGACACCGGTCAGGGCATCAGTGACGAAGTGATAGCACGGGTGGCGCGTAACGAAATGCCCGGTAATAAAATCGGCCTGCTCAATGTGCATCATCGGGTAAAACTTTTGTCGGGTCAGGGATTGAATATCGTGCGGCATCAGCCGGGCACCGAGATTTCCTTTACGCTGAGTAAGAATGGCCAGCGCCTGGCGGAGAATCTGTTATGAAAGCCATTATTGTGGAAGATGAATTCCTGGCGCAGCAGGAGCTGAGCTGGATGATTCAGCATCACAGCAAAATCGAGATTGAAGCCTGTTTTGACGATGGTCTGGACGTGCTGAAGTACCTGCAACAGCATCGGGTTGATGTGATTTTCCTCGATATCAACATCCCCTCACTGGATGGCATGCTGCTGGCACAGAATATCCATCAGTTTGCCCACAAGCCACTGATTGTCTTTATTACCGCGTGGAAAGAGCATGCGGTGGAAGCGTTTGAGCTGGAGGCGTTTGACTACATTCTCAAGCCCTATCAGGAGTCGAGGATTGTCACCATGCTGAACAAGCTCGAAGCCACAGCGCAGGCGCAGCAGGCGGTCAGCCATCTCAGCGCCACGCCCGCGCCGCAGACGGTCAACCTGATCAAAGATGAGCGCATTATTGTCACTGACGTGAATGATATTTACTACGTTGAGGCGCATGAGAAGCTGACCTTTGTTTATACCCGGCGCGAATCCTACGTGATGTCGATGAATATTACCGAGTTCTGTTCACGCCTGCCGGAACAGCAATTTTTCCGCTGCCACCGCTCTTACTGCGTCAGCCTCAGCAAGATTCGTGAAATCGAGCCGTGGTTTAACAATACCTATCTGCTGAAGCTGCGCGATCTGGAGTTTCAGGTGCCGGTCAGCCGCAGTAAGGTGAAGCAGTTTCGACAGCTGATGCGCCTGTAGCGCAGGAGGGTTAAAGGCCTGTTCAGAAAGGGGGGTGGCGAAGCAGGAGAGCAGCAGCAAAAAATCCGGGGGGTTTTCCCGATCCTGCCCCGCTGAAGCAGGCCGATCGGGAAAATCGCTCGCGCGCAGAATGGCAGTACGCGCGCGAGGTAAAGCAGAATCAGATTTCGCGACCCAGCGTCTGGCGCAGATGCGCGCCCGCGCCCAGCAGGCCAGGCTGGTCGTGCGTAATCATATAAACCGGGATGCTGGCAACATAGTCGCGGAAGCGGCCTTTATCTTCAAACGCCGCACGGAAACCCGACGACTTAAAGAACTCCAGGAAGCGTGGCACGATGCCACCGGCAATATAGACACCACCAAAGGTGCCAAGATTCAGCGCCAGGTTGCCGCCGAAACGGCCCATGATGACGCAGAACATTGACAGCGCGCGACGGCAGTCGGTGCAGCTGTCATCCAGCGCACGCTGGCTGACATCTTTCGGCTTCAGGTTTTCCGGCACGCGATTATCCACTTTAACAATCGCACGATAGAGGTTAACCAGACCGGCACCTGACAGCACACGTTCCGCTGAAACATGGCCCAGCTCTTCGCGCAGCACTTCCAGGATCTGATCTTCTTCTTCGCTGTTGGCAGCGAAGTCGACATGACCGCCCTCACCTGGCAGGCTGACCCAGCGCTTGTCCACATGCACCAGATGGCTGACGCCTAATCCGGTGCCGGCACCATAAATCGCGATAGGTTTATCTTTGACTGGCTCTGTACCGCCAAACTGAATCACGTTTTCGGCGGTCAGCATCGGGATCGCCATAGATACCGCAGTGAAGTCGTTAATGATTTCCAGGTGTTCAAAACCGATGTTCTCTTTGAGCTTGCGCGTGGAAAACGCCCAGTCATGGTTGGTCATTTCAACCCAGTCATCGGTAATCGGGCAGGCAATGGCAATACAGCCATCTTTAACGTCCTGCTGTTGTTCATCAAGATAGTGGCGGATGACGGCTTCGAGGCTGTCGTATTCTGATGTTGAGAATGTTTTGGCCTGGGTGATGCTGCCGCTTTCCACCTCACACAGGGCGAGGCGTGCGTTAGTACCGCCGACATCGCCGACCAAGGCATAGGTTGTCATTCTTCTGTTGCTCCGCTTGGGGTCTTAAGAGTTGGAGGACACTATAAAATTCTGCCCATAAAACAACAACGCTCACCGGTGCGATTGGTGAGCGTCTTACTCAGGTGTGCTACAGCCTAACCGCGATAGTCCACCCTGCACAGCGGCAACTATCTGAATCTTAGCCGCCGTTGCGTTGATTCAGGCAGGCGGTGACTTTTCGTAGCAGTGGCGGCAAATCCTCTTTCTGCATGACGACTTCAACCAGAGAGAGCCACTTCGGCTCTGAGAGTCGCGCCATCACTTCCTCTAACTGCACCGTTTCACTGATACGCCAGCTCTGCGCCTGGCCCTGCAGGCTAAGGGCGTGCGGTAAGGCCGTCCAGTTCCACTGGGCAATATCATTGTAACGTTGTGTTGCGCCATGAATCGCCCGTTCGACGGTATAGCCTTCATTATTCAGCAAAAAGAGTATCAGTCGCTGCTGGTCACGCAGCATCGAACCCAGTTCCTGAATTGTCAGCTGCGCCGAACCGTCCCCGATGATCAGGATAACCCGGCGATCAGGATCGGCAGTCTGCGCGCCAAATGCTGCCGGAAGAGTATAGCCGATTGATCCCCATAATGGCTGAACCACCAGCTGCGCCTGCGAGGGCAATCTTAACGCGGCGGCCCCAAAGGCGGCTGTCCCCTGCTCGGCCAGAATAAGGTCGCCGGGTTGCAGGAATGCCTGCATCGCCTGCCAGAACGCCTGCTGGCTGATCACCGCCGCCGGTTCTGCAGGCTGCGCGGCGGGCGGCGTGGCACCGGGTTGCCACTGCTGGCCATAGCGTTCAAACAGCGGCAGCAGTTCGCTCAGCGCATCCGCCATCGACAGTGGCGCAAAACGTTCACCGCCCACGCTGGCGCTGAGGGGCTGCAGATCAATCAGCCGCTCAGGGTTAAACTGCTGCGTGAAGCCTGCAGTAATGGTGTCGGTAAATCGCACCCCGACGCAGATCGCCACATCCACCTGCTCGATCTGTTCGCACACCTGACCTGCGCTGGCCTCACCGGCATAGGTACCGACGTAACCCGGCTGCTGTTCATCCAGAACCCCCTTGCCCATCAGCAGGCTGGCACAGGGAATCGCACACTGTTCACGCAGCGCGGCCAGTGCGGACTGCTGCTGCCAGCGCAGCGCAAGAAAATCGGCCAGGAGTGAAACCCGCTGCGCCGGTGCCAGCAAACGTTCCGCCGCGTCGCTGAAAGCGCGACGCGCAGCGGGCGAAGAGGATTGATGACTGTTCAGGGGCTGCGCGGGTGGCTGCACCTCCATGGCCGCCACGTCGACGGCCAGCGATAAATAGCCGGGACGGCGGGCCTGCAGCGCACAGACGATCACCCGATCAATCTCAGCCGTGGCGTTGTCGGCGGTAAGCTGTGCCGTTGCCGCACTGACTTCTGCGGCCATGCGAATAAAATGCTGGAAATCGCCATCGCCCAGCGAATGATGAACACAATCCCCCTGCAACTGGGCCTGCGTCGCAGGCGCGCCAACGATATGGATCACCGGCAGATACTCGGCATAACTGCCCGCAATGCCATTAATCGCGCTGAGCTCGCCCACACCAAACGTGGTCAATAGCGCTCCCGCGCCGTTGCAGCGTGCATAACCGTCTGCCGCATAGGCTGCGTTAAGCTCATTAGCGCAGCCTACCCAGCTGATGGCCGGATGGGCGATGACGTGGTCAAGAAATTGCAGGTTATAGTCGCCCGGCACGCCAAACAGATGCTTTACACCAATCTCCTGCAGACGGGTCAGCAGGTAATCTCCAACAGTAAAAGTGGACATTGCGCATTCCTTTCAGGGATGAGTCGGGTTAAGTATCTGACAGAGGATGAAATTAGCGAGGCGTGCCGCTATTTTAGCCAGCCGCAATGGCTGGAAAGGCGACGTTACGCTGGCGGAATATTCTGTAAAAATGCGAATTGCAGCGCGCTGTCACTGAGTGTAACCGTATACACTGATAGACTTTTGGCACATATCCCCGTTTTTACCCAGGAGCGCTGAATGTCCCTTTTCCCTCATCCCGATCGCTATCAACAGATGGAATATCGCCGCAGCGGCCGCAGCGGAATCAAACTGCCCGCCATTTCGCTGGGACTGTGGCATAACTTTGGTGACAGTACCCGGGTCGATAACAGCCGTGAGCTGCTGCGTCATGCGTTTGACCTTGGCATCACGCACTTCGACTTAGCCAACAATTACGGTCCACCCCCTGGCTCAGCAGAAGAGAACTTCGGGCGTATTCTGCGGGAAGATTTTCGTGCCCATCGTGATGAGCTGATCATCTCCACTAAAGCGGGCTATACCATGTGGCAGGGGCCTTATGGGGATTGGGGTTCGCGTAAATATCTGGTCGCCAGTCTGGATCAGAGCCTGAAGCGAATGGGGCTGGAGTATGTGGATATTTTCTATCATCACCGTCCCGATCCGGAAACCCCGCTGGAAGAGACGATGCGCGCGCTGGATCATGTGGTGCGCCAGGGCAAAGCGCTTTACGCTGCCCTTTCAAACTATCCGGCCGATCTCGCCGCCGAAGCGATAGCTATCCTGCGCGATCTAGGCACCCCTTGTCTGATTCACCAGCCGCGCTATTCGATGTTTGAACGCACACCTGAGCAAGGATTGATTCAGACGCTGGGCGATGCGGGCGTCGGCTGTATCGCCTTCTCTCCGCTGGCAGGCGGCGTGCTCACCGATCGCTATCTGCAGGGCATTCCGGAAGATTCGCGCGCGGCCAGCGGCAGCAAGTTCCTGAATGAGAACCAGCTGACGGATGAGAAGATGGAGAAGGTCCGCAAGCTTAATGCTATTGCGCAGCAGCGCGAACAGAAGCTGGCGCAGATGGCGCTGGCGTGGGTGCTGCGCGATGAGCGTGTGACTTCAGTACTGATCGGAGCCAGCAAAACAGCCCAGATCGATGACGCGGTGGCGATGCTCGCTCGCCGTCAGTTCAGCGACAGCGAGTTAGCTGCGATTGACGCGGCACTACTGTAACGGTTTTAGCGCCCGGCTGACGCCGGGCGTTTTCTGCGCCAGAATAGTCTCAAACCCCTTTCTCTCCCCAATTTCCTCACAATCTTCCGACACAATGATGCGGTAACAACAGCAATACGCAGGCATAATCGCTGCGCCGCAACAGCGTCAGACTGTTGATGAGGAGAAGAAAATGAAAAGAGCCCTTATTTTTGCTGCCCTGCTGGCCCTGTTGTCGCCGCTGGCACACCACACAGCCCAGGCCTCCAGTGCCTCTATTACTCTGGCCCCCGGCGTCACCCTGAATCTTGGCGATCGCGATCGCCGTGGCTATTACTGGGATGGTGGCCGCTGGCGTGAACCGCGCTGGTGGAACGACCGCTATTCTTACAACGAACGCCGCTGGTGGCGACACGAAGAGTGGCGTCGTCAGCAGCAGTGGGAGCGCGAACGCCGCTGGCATGAGCGCGACCGTGAGCGTCGCTGGGAACATCAGTACCGCCGCGATCGTGATCGTGGCTGGGATCGTCATGACCGTCGTGGTCCTGACCATCGCGGTCCAGACCATCACGGACACGATCGCCATTAATAAAAACGCCCGGCAGAACCGGGCGTTTCAGACAACACAAAGACTTCAATCAGTGTGATTCTGGCCGCAACGCATAAACTCAACGCGCAGGGAACACGGTCAGAAGAGGAAAGCGTCCCGCGCCATGGACAAAAACGCCGGGAGCGTTTTTGAACAACGCAACGCGTTGGCCCGGCTACGGGCGCACCTCAAGGATGAGGTGCGTAATCGCGCGGGCCGAGCATGTCATGGATGACGGATTTTGCGTCTTTCCGATCTGACCGTGTTTCCTGCGCTGGCTCGGTATCACTGCGAACCTGGCCAGACGTTGCCAACAAGAAAATGCCCGGCATAGCCGGGCGTTTTCTTGTTTACCATAACCGCTACAGCCCCAGCGCTTCACCCACCAGCAGGTAAAGATTCAGCGTAATCACCAGCAGCACGATCAGTCGCCCGGTATTCTGCATCAGACGCGAGTTAACCATATCATCGCCCATCAGCTCGCGGTTGCCGGTAAAGGAGAGCAGCGGAATCAACGCCAGCGCAATACCGAAACTCAGCAGCACCTGACTCATCACCAGCACCCTTGTCGGGTCCCAGCCTGCCCAGATGACAATAAAGGAGGGCAGCATGGTGACGGTTCGGCGCACCCACAGGGGAATATGGAAGTGGATAAAGCCCTGCATCACCACCTGCCCCGCCAGCGTACCGACCACCGTTGAAGATAATCCGGCGGCCACCAGGCTCAGACCAAACACCGTCGCCGCCGCCTGACCTAACAGCGGTTGCAGCGTCAGATAGGCCTGATCGAGTTCAGCGATTTTACTGTGGCCGCTGAAGTGAAACGCCGCTGCGGCAGTCGCCATCATTGCCAGGTTAACAAATCCGGCGATGGTCATGGCAATCGCCACATCCAGTTTAGTTGAGGAGTACCGCTGACCTTTGCTGTCCTCACTTTTGCCCTGCGTCAGCGCGGAGTGCAGGTAAATCACGTGCGGCATAATGGTCGCACCCAGCACACCCGCCGCCAGGAATACGGCATCCGACGTTGGTAACGCGGGCAGCGCCATACCGATCACCAGCTCTTTGACACTGGGCTGAGAGAAGAAGAGTTCGACGATATAGGCCGCCGCCACAAACAGCAGCAGTCCGCCAATCACCAGCTCCAGCGGCTTTTGCCCCCGGCTCTGTAACATTAATATCAGGAACGTGGCGATGCCGGTCAGCACCGCGCCCTGCATCAAAGAAATGCCGAGCAGCAGTTTGAACCCCAGCGCGGCACCGATAAATTCCGCCAGGTCAGTGGCCATGGCGATAATTTCCGCCTGCACCCAGTAAAACCAGACGGCAGGCCGGGGAAAACGATCGCGGATGTGTTCAGCGAGGTTTTTGCCGGTAGCGATACCCAGCTTGGCTGACATCAGCTGAATAAGCATGGCCATGATGTTGGCCCATACCACCACCCACAGCAATTTGTAGCCGTAAGCAGCGCCCGCCTGAATGTTGGTCGCAAAGTTGCCCGGATCGATATAGCCGATAGCGGCGATAAAAGCGGGCCCCAGTAGTGCGAGTTTGACTTTTCTGACTCCGCGAGCGGCGCGCTCGGCGGTACGACTTTCAAACATATCCGGTACCCTGTCTGAACATTTGCCTGCCCCGGCAGCTTAGGGGTTAGCAGGTGCAAGTGAAATTCGTTTGTTGTTATCGGTGTAATAGATGCTGCTATAAAGTATAGCCATTGCTATACATTACAGTAAAGGATGTGATTGCTAAAAATGTGAGCAATAGTGTCACTTTACGCCCGGTGTAAAATTCAGACAATAATTATGTGGTTATCTGAAGTGAAGTATTTGTAAACAGGACGTGATCTCTGGAACTTTTCTGGAAAATATAACGATAGCGAATACTTATATTGTGGTTCAGATCTCGTTTTTAAGTAACGCGTTACATAGAATACGCAACAAAATACAACCCTCCTCAAATTTGGAGCAACCATGTCCCATATTTTGCAATTTCTTTTAGCACTGGTGGTGGTCGGGATACTCGCCTTGCTGGTTAGTCACGATCGTAAAAGCATTCGCATTCGCTACATTATACAGCTACTGGTGATTGAAATTGTGCTCGCCTGGTTCTTCCTGAACTCAGAAGCGGGACTCGGTTTCGTCAAAGGATTCGCGGGCTTCTTTGACCATCTGCTGAAGTATGCCGCTGAGGGTACTAACTTCGTCTTTGGCAACATGAGCGACAAAGGTCTGGCCTTCTTCTTCCTTAACGTATTGTGCCCTATCGTCTTTATCTCTGCGCTGATCGGTATTCTGCAGCATTTCCGTATCCTGCCATGGGTGATTCGCGGTATTGGTACCGTACTGTCGAAAGTGAATGGCATGGGAAAACTGGAATCTTTCAACGCCGTAAGTTCTCTGATACTGGGACAATCAGAAAACTTCATCGCCTATAAAGATATCCTGGGCCAAATGTCACAGCGCCGCATGTACACCATGGCCGCGACCGCGATGTCGACCGTATCGATGTCGATCGTCGGCGCCTACATGACCATGCTGCAGCCGAAGTATGTGGTCGCCGCGCTGGTGCTCAACATGTTCAGCACCTTTATCGTGCTGTCGCTGATCAACCCTTATCGCGTTGAGAACGAAGAAGATCTGCAGTTGCAGGATCTGCACAAAGGCCAGAGCTTCTTTGAGATGCTGGGCGAGTATATCCTGGCCGGTTTCCGCGTCGCGATTATCGTTGCCGCCATGCTGATTGGTTTTATCGCGCTGATTTCAGGTCTGAATGCGCTGTTTGATCTGATCTTCGGCATCTCCTTCCAGGGCGTTCTCGGCTTTGTCTTCTATCCGTTTGCCTGGGTGATGGGCGTGCCTGCTGGCGAAGCGTTGCAGGTCGGCAGTATTATGGCGACCAAGCTGGTGTCGAATGAGTTTGTTGCCATGATGGATCTGCAGAAAATCGCGGGTCAGCTGTCGCCACATTCAGAAGGTATTCTTTCTGTGTTCCTGGTCTCGTTCGCCAACTTCTCTTCTATCGGCATCGTGGCCGGTGCGATTAAAGGTCTGAACGAAGAACAGGGCAACGTGGTTTCCCGCTTTGGTCTGAAGCTGCTGTACGGCTCTACGCTGGTCAGCGTGCTTTCCGCTGCTATCGCCGGTCTGGTTCTGGCGTTCTAAGCACGGTTCTGCGCTCTACTCTAAGCATCAAAGGGCGAGCAGGTCTCGCCCTTCTCTTTCTGCTCTATCCTTGCTCTGCTTCCCGCTGATTCCCCTTTCCCGCGTTACCTCTTTCATTGCACATGTCACATCTGCATTCAGATCGTGCACGAGAGGCGGCACAACGTCCTGCAAACAGCATCGGATGTCATGACAGGTTATGCCGGTTAATAACGCAATTAAGCGTGCGCAGCAGCGTGAATGGCAAAGCAATAGCGTTGGGATTCGCAGCAACTGGCGAATAAGAGATTAATCAGAAAGGATTTTGACAACGGAGTGTCAGAAAATGGTGGAGATAAGCGGGATCGAACCGCTGACCTCTTGCATGCCATGCAAGCGCTCTCCCAGCTGAGCTATACCCCCACATCTGGAATCGTTTTTCAGTGCCAAACTTTTGGGAAGAAGTTTGGTGGAGCTAAGCGGGATCGAACCGCTGACCTCCTGCATGCCATGCAGGCGCTCTCCCAGCTGAGCTATAGCCCCGAACCGAAAAACTGTCGCGTTAAGCGACGGACGGCATAATATGAAACCCCCTCCGGGGTGTCAACGGCAAAATGACATTCTCTGTTTGATCGCTGAAAAAGGCGGCAACCTGCGAAGTTTCAGCAGCATGCTGCAGGGGAAAATCGTGTCTGTTCACACAGGACCGTTTTTTAACTGTTATTCAGTCTGCCGTCAGGTTAATTCACGGTTAAATATGTTATAGGAATTTTCTTGTCTTCGGCTTTTTCGCATGCAAAACTTAGCCCGCTAATTTAGTGGTACCCGGGACCCTCTCCCGCGCACCACGCGTCCACCAGGCGTTATCGTCCCATTAATCATAAAAAAACTACTGAGATACTATGTCGCTGCATACACCTAAAGAAATCGCACAACTGGCGATCCAGTCAGGCGTGGCTAAAAGCCGTGCACCTGTCAGCATCCTTCTGATTCTCGGCTTTATGGCGGGCGCATTTATTGCGACCGGCTTCCTGCTGGATCTTCACGTGATCAACACCCTTCCCGCTGAATGGGGCTCTTTTGGTGGCCTGTTAGGTGCCGCAGTCTTCCCGGTGGGGATCATCATGACCGTGCTGGCGGGTGGTGAACTGCTGACCGGTAATATGATGACCTTACCGGTGGCCTGGTTCGCCCGTCGCATCAGCTTTATGAGCGTGGCGCGCAACTGGTTCTGGGTTACCCTGGCTAACTTTCTCGGCAGCGTGGCTGTCGCCTGGTTCTTTGGTCACATGCTGGGTATGACCGAGGGCGATTACCTGAAGAAGACCGTTGCTATCGCTTCTGCAAAAGTCCACGCTGATTTCCTGCACGCCTTTATTTCCGGCATCGGCTGTAACTGGCTGGTTTGCCTGGCGGTATGGCTGGCCTTTGCCAGTAAAGATGTGGTCGGCAAGATCTTCGGCATGTGGTTCCCGGTGATGGCATTTGTGGCCATTGGCTTCCAGCACGTTGTCGCTAACATGTTTATTATTCCGGCCGCCATTTTTGCCGGTCAGATGAGCTGGGCAGAGTACTTCCCTAATTTTATTGCCGTCTTCTCAGGCAATGCCGTGGGTGGTGCCGTGTTCGTTGGTCTGGCCTATTTCCTTGCATTCCGCCCTGCCGCTGAACCCGCCAGTAATCCTCAGTAATGATGTTTTGCCTTTTGTCGAGAGACAAAAGGCAATTTCAGCTTCAGTTACTTTCACCCGTTACGTTTTGCTGTAATATGTCCTGCTAATGTATTAATCAGGGACTGCATCGTGAAAAAGGAATGGCTTACCCCCGAAGAGCTGGCTGCAGAGACGGGTTACAGTCGGCAAACGGTGAATAAATGGATCAAGCGGGAAAACTGGACGACCACGCCGAAGCCCGGTGTGCAAGGCGGTAAAGCCCGATTGATTCACATTGATGAGCGCGTGAAAAGTTTTATTCAGTCGACTCGTAACCTTAACGAGCCGACGGCAACTTATGGCACTCCGTCTAATTCATTACCTGCGTTATTAATAAGTTCCGTCCAGCAAATGACTCAGGACGAGCAGGATCAATTCACTGCACTAATCTTACGCGAAGGTATCAAGGGCGTTTTGCAGCGACTGGGAATCAGCGAAGAGTAAGGTGTATTTATCAGGGAAGGTATGATGAAAAAGGAATGGTTAACACCCGAAGAACTCGCCTCAGAGACGGGCCTGAGCCGACAGACAGTGAACAAATGGATTAAGCGCGAAAACTGGACCACCCTGCCCAGACCCGGCATTCAGGGCGGCAAGGCGCGATTGATTCATGTCGATGATCGCGTAGAAAAATTTATCCATTCGACGCGTAGCCTGCACGAACCCGCCGCAATGTATAGGGTTCCGGCAGAGTCACTGACGGCACTGTTAGTAAATGCGGTTCCGCAAATGAGTCAGGCTGAACAGGAGCAGCTGTCAGCGCTGATATTACGGATAGGTATTAAAGGCATGTTGCAGCGTCTGGATATCACTGAAGAGTAAAAACCGGAAGCGCGTAGCTTCCGGCTCTGTTTATTAAGCCTGCGCTTCCCGCTCACTGATAAAGGCCAGCGCCTGCTCAATACGTGCAACGCTGCGGCTGCGGCCTATCGCTTCCACGGTGACATCCAGTCCGGGTGACTGACCGGCACCGGTTACGGCCACGCGCAGCGGCATGCCCACTTTCCCCATCCCGACTTCCAGCTCATCTGCGGTGCTCTGAATAGCCTGATGTACGTTTTCAGCCGTCCACTCTTCGATCGCGGCCAGCTTATCGCGTACCACTTCCAGCGGCTGACGTGCTACCGGACGAAGATGTTTCTTCGCGGCATCGGCATCAAATTCTGCAAAGTCTTCATAGAAGTAGCGGCAGGATGCAGCCATCTCTTTCAATGTTTTGCAGCGCTCGCCTAACAGACCAACCAGCTTCGCCAGTTCCGGCCCCGTGCGGGTATCAATTTTCTGCTCTTCAATATGCCACTGCAGATGTGTCGCCACATATTCTGGCGGCAGCGTATTGATGTAGTGATGGTTCAGCCACTGCAGTTTCTCAGTGTTGAACGCACTGGCAGACTTACTGACCGCATCCAGGGTAAAGAGCTCAGCCATTTCGGCCACGCTGAAGATTTCCTGATCGCCATGTGACCAGCCCAGACGAACCAGGTAGTTGAGCAGCGCTTCTGGCAGGTAGCCATCATCACGATACTGCATCACCCCTACCGCGCCATGACGCTTGGAGAGCTTTTTGCCATCATCACCCAGGATCATTGAGACATGGGCATAGACCGGAACCTGCGCGCCAATTGCTTTGAGGATGTTGATCTGACGTGGCGTGTTGTTAATGTGGTCTTCACCGCGAATCACATGGGTGATGCCCATATCCCAGTCATCCACGACGACGCAGAAGTTGTAGGTTGGCGAACCATCGGTGCGGCGGATGATCAGATCATCCAGCTCCTGGTTGCTGAACTCAATCGGGCCACGGATCTGGTCGTCAAAGATGACCGAACCTTCCTGCGGATTGCGGAAACGCACAACGCACGGCTCATCATCTGCATGATGTTCATGGCTGTCACGGCAGCGGCCGTCGTAACGCGGCTTTTCGTTGTTGGCCATCTGCTCTTCACGCAGCGCTTCCAGACGTTCTTTAGAGCAGTAGCATTTATAGGCTGTACCCGCTTCCAGCATTTCATCAATGACCGCGTTGTAACGATCAAAACGTTTTGTCTGGTAGTAAGGGCCTTCATTCCAGTCGAGGCTCAGCCAGTTCATGCCATCCATGATGGCTTCGATAGCTTCCGGCGTGGAGCGCTCCAGATCGGTGTCTTCAATGCGCAGCACGAACTCGCCCTGGTTGTGACGGGCAAAGAGCCAGGAGTAAAGTGCGGTACGGGCGCCACCTACATGCAGATAGCCAGTCGGACTGGGCGCGAAGCGTGTTTTGATTTTCATTGAGTATTGCCTTAGATGCGCGGGTTCTCTGTCTGGATGACAAAAAACAGGTTAGACGCGAAAAAACAGTGGGCACATTCTAGCATCTGACGGTGAATCCTCAATGCATGCCCGCCGGTTGCCGCCCGGGAAAAGGGGCTTTTCTGCCAGTAAAACCAGCACATTGGCTAAAAGCGCGACAGGGTGTTTAAAAATAAACCGAACGCACATTTATGTTTTAAAAAGCGTTGACTCAAAATCAACTATCCCTATAATGCGACTCCACACAGCGGGGGTGATTAGCTCAGTTGGTAGAGCATCTCCCTTACAAGGAGGGGGTCGGCGGTTCGAACCCGTCATCACCCACCACTCTTAACAGCGTGGCCCGCAGTGAACAGGTATGAAGATATGGGTGATTAGCTCAGTTGGTAGAGCATCTCCCTTACAAGGAGGGGGTCGGCGGTTCGAACCCGTCATCACCCACCATATCTTGCCTGTTAGTAGTACTGAAGTACGAAGTGGGTGATTAGCTCAGTTGGTAGAGCATCTCCCTTACAAGGAGGGGGTCGGCGGTTCGAACCCGTCATCACCCACCACTTCGGGTCGTTAGCTCAGTTGGTAGAGCAGTTGACTTTTAATCAATTGGTCGCAGGTTCGAATCCTGCACGACCCACCAATTCAGAATAAAGCGCCTTTAAGGCGCTTTTTTCGTTTCCGGGGCACGGACTTTACCGTAGGATAAGAACCTGCTGCAGGTTCGACTGAATCGCCGGGAGCGATTCAGGCTGATGCAACACACACCAATTAAGAATAAACCGCCCTCACGGTGGTTTT
>NZ_LGYX01000035.1:0-27501 GCF_001264395.1 Pantoea sp. CFSAN033090
GTGAACTTTTTTAGCAGCCTGCGCTTTCTGCGCGGCATCTTTTTTCACAGCTTTTTTGTGGTGTTTCTTAGCAGCCTGCGCTTTCTGAGCCGCTTTATGGTGTTTCTTGTGCGCAGTTTTGTGAACGGTTTTAGCCGGTGCTGCAGCGGTAGTAGTGGTTGTTGCGGCTGGCGCAGCAGCTGGAGCAGCTGTGGTGTCAGCAGCGAAAGCAACAGAAGACATACCCATAGCAGCGGCAACAACCAGTGCAAATAATTTTTTCATTGCAAATCCCTCGAAGACTATTTTTTCATGTGTAGCCCACTGCGGGGCCGGTGAAGAGACTATAGGGATATCAATGAACGGTGTCCGTGGGTGTTTGGTATCGGCGTGTAACCGATTGTACAAAGGCGGGAAAGGGCGGTCAGCTGACCGCCCGAGAGCTTAGCTATTCAGGTAACGTTGTTCAAGGTGCTGGCGGAAGAAAGCCGGATTCAGCGCTTCGCCGGTGGCGTTGATCAGCAGCTGGTCGGTGGAGAAACGGCTGCCGTGCTGCCAGATGTTCTGTTGCAGCCAGTCGAATACCGGCTGCAGCTCACCGTGCTGAATCAGCTCGCTGAGCTGAGGAATCGCAAGATGTACCGAGCGGAACAGCTGTGCTGCGTACATCGCGCCCAGCGTATAGGTCGGGAAGTAGCCAAAGGCGCCGTCGGTCCAGTGGATATCCTGCATACAGCCATCGCGGTAGTTACCCCGGGTATCCAGACCCAGCGACTGCATCATTTTCTCATCCCACAGCGCCGGAATATCCTCAACCTCAATCTCGCCTTCAATCAGCGCCTGCTCGATTTCATAACGCAGAATGATATGCGCCGGATAGCTGAGCTCATCGGCGTCAACCCGGATCAGGCCAGGCTTAACCTGCTGGGTCAGGCGCACAAAATTATCCGCCTGCAGGGCAGGCTGGTCGCCAAAGGTGGCGATGACCTGCGGCAGAATGTGCTGCAGGAATTCGCGGCTGCGACCAAGCTGCATCTCCATAAACAGGCTTTGTGATTCGTGGATAGCGGTGGAGCGCGCCAGCGCCACCGGCTGCCCGCGCCACTGCTGCGGCAGATTTTGCTCATAGCGCGCGTGGCCGGTTTCGTGAATCACGCCCATCAGGGCGCTGAGAAACTCATTCTCGTTGTAACGGGTGGTAATGCGCACATCTTCCGGCACGCCACCGCAGAAGGGATGCGCACTGATATCCAGCCGGCCATGGTTGAAGTCGAAACCCAGCGTTTCCATGATGCTCAGGCCGAGCTGACGCTGAGCAGGCAGGGCGAACGGCCCCTGCGGCGTGACAACAGTCTGTTGCGCCTGTTTTTCCACGACCTGCTGTAACAGATCGGGCAGCCAGGTTTTCAGTTCGCCAAAGGTTTCATCCAGCCGGGCGCGGGTCATCCCCGGTTCATAAAGATCCAGCAGCGCATCGTAACGCGAGCTGCCAGTGGCGTCGGCGCGGCGCTGGGCCTCTTCGCGGCTCAGACGCACCACCTCTTTGAGATTGGCGGCGAAGCCCTGCCAGTCGTTGGCGGGACGCTGAGTGCGCCATGCATGTTCACATACCGAACCGGCGATTGATTTGGCTTCTACAAAATCATCAGGCAGCAGGGTGGCCTGCTGGTAAGCGCGCTGCATCTCGTTGAGATTGGCCCGCTCAACATCGTTGAGTGACTGCTGCTCTGCGGCCCTGAGCCACTCACCAACCTGAGGGGCAGTGAGGATCTGGTGCTGCAACACGCTCATTTCGGCCAGCGCTTCACCACGCGCCTGACTGCCGCCCGGCGGCATGGTGGTTTGCATGTCACATCCGGCGATGGCCGTGACGTGACTGAAACGGGAAAGGCGCTGGAACGTCTTGGTAAGTTGTTGATACGCTGAGGTCACGTAAGACTCCTTGTGGTTTTTAACGCAGCGGAATTTCCCGCAAGGTTAGATCAACCGGCCAGCAAAAGCGAACGCTGGCGCCGCCCAGCGGACTGGATTCAATAGTCACATTGCCGCTCAGCGCCTGGGCAATAGAGTGCACAATCGCAAGTCCCAGTCCGCAGCCGCCTGTAGCGCGATCGCGGCTGGGGTCCAGCCGGACAAAGGGTTCGAAAACCCGTTCACGCTCTTCAGGCGGAATGCCGGGACCGTCATCTTCCACCTGCAGACACCCTATCGGACCGTCGAACCACAAACTGACGCGCAGCCGCTGTTGCGCATAACGCAGCGCATTGTTTACCAGGTTATCCAGTACCCGCTCCATCAGGCGGGTATCAGAAATGCCGATGTTTTCACGCTGCGGCAGCTCAAGGTCGAGCCGCACGTCGGGATTAATGGTGCGGAAATCGTCAAGCCGCTCGCGCAGCCAGTTGGCCAAATCCAGCGATTTCAGATTGAGATCGACGCGCGGCCGGTCAAGACGCGCATAGGTAAGCAGCTCCTCAATCAGGCTTTCGAGCTGGCCGATATCGCGATTCAGCGCCACCCGTTCGCTATCAGTGAGGTTGTCGCTCATCTCCAGCCGGTAACGCAGGCGCACCAGCGGTGTGCGTAGCTCATGCGCAATACCGTCTATCAGCTGCTTCTTACTGGCAACCAGCGTATTGATGTTCTCAGCCATCTGGTTAAAGGCGATGCCGAGCCGGAACAGGCTGGAGGTGCTGTCGAAATGGGTGCGCACGTCCAGCTCGCCACGGCCAAAGCGCTGAGCCGCTTTTTCCAGTCGCTGCATCTCCTGCCAGTGGGGGCGCAGCCAGATAAACACCGGCAGCGCCAGTGACATCCCTATAAAGATCAGCAGGGCAATATCCAGCAGTCGCATCTGATGCAGATAGAAGAGATAGGGAATCGGCCCGACTGACAATACGTAGTGGCTGCGCGGAATGTGCTGCAAAAAGGTGTATTGATCGTCGAGCGCCACGATCTCTCCGGCGCGCAACCGACGCATGTTTCCTTCATCAAGCTGATATTTATTCATCGGCTCGATGTGCAGGTCGAACGACAGGCCGAGATCGAGACTCTTGATGGTTTTATTCCAGTCACGCGGCGGGATCTCGCGCAGTTCGCTGCGGATCAGGTAGAGCGAACTGGCCATCAGGTCATTCATTGACTGGCGGCCCGCACGTTCAGCGGTGAACTTGTAGACCAGCCCCACCAGCAGCGCCATCACCAGAAAGCAGACAAACAGCAGCAGATAAAACTGAATAAAAAGCTTTCTCATAGTCCGCGGGTATCCCAGGCCTGGGGCGCAAACAGATAGCCTTTGTTACGAATGGTTTTAATGCGGAACGGCTCGGTGGCGCTGTCGTGCAGCTTTTTGCGCAACCGGGAGATGGCCACGTCGATGCTGCGGTCAAGGCCGTCATAGCTGACCCCGCGCAACGTTTTCAGCAGCGCATCACGGTTAAGCGTCTGGCCTGCATGGCTGGCGAGTACCCACAGCAGATCGAAATCTGCGGTGGAAAGGGCAATCTGCTCGTCAAACAGCGTGACCTGGCGGTTCAGCGCATCGATGGTCAGCGAGCCAAAACGCAGCATACGGTTGGCGGCGGGTGCGCTGGGCGCATCGTCCGGCTGTCCCTGCTGCGACTGACGCAGATGAAGGCGCAGGCGGGCCAGCAGTACCGCCGGCGGCGTGGTTTTCAGAATGTAATCCTGCGCACCCATCTCCAGGGCCAGAATATGGTTCATGTCGCTGTCCAGTGAGGTGAGCAGCACGATCGGCCCCTGCCAGTTGGCCCGCAGGTCACGGCAGATAGTCATGCCATCTTTGCCTGGCAACATGATATCCAGCATCACCAGATCGGGCTGCTGTTCGGCAATGACCGCTTCAGCACGGTCGCCGCGCATCTCGACAATCACCTCAATATCATGACGACCCAGATAGGCCGCAATCAGTGAGCCCACTTCGGGTTCATCTTCTACATAAACAATTTTGTTCATAGTTCACAAAGCAGAGACAGGGATGGACGGAAGCATATCTTTTCCTGGTCCTGAGCTCTACGTTACCGCACGAAATATCCGTGGCTTGCTGGTATATAACCGGCAAAATGTGCAATCATTAGCGCGGCCTTTTTGCGCCAGGTTTGGGATATTGATGATTATCATGAGGAGCGTTAGTGTGTCTGATAAAGAGCTGGCATCAGCCATATACCCCGACCGCATCTGCTTCAATTACAGTGACTTTCTCTCCGCTTCCTGCAAAAAGCGCTGGAGCTTCGTCGATGCTATTTATGGTGTGATGCCGATATTTGGCATGGTGACACGTAAATCGGCACACCGCTTACAGGGCAGTGACGACCCGTTAAAAGAATTAGCATTACAAATCATTTCTACTCAGGTCAGCGACGAAATTAATATCGCGCGCCTGATTACCCTTGCGGAACAACAGCAGATTAGTCGCTTCGATATTCAGCTTCCTTATCCGCTTTCGGCGGAGCAATTGGACGCGATCCATCATGAATATTCCAGGCCGCTGAATCTGACACAGCAGGATGACCTGCTGTGTGTCTCAATACCTGTGCAGTCACACTAAGAGCCTTTCCCTTCAGGCTATCTGATTTGTCAGTCTGAACCTGGGCAGTGCTCACCATCCTCACGTACTATCTGTACGCCGGGTTGCTTCGCGCTGGCCGGGTCCGGAGTGCCTGCAACCATTACGCCTGCCGGGCCAGGCGCTAAGTCGTCAACTGCCACACGGCGGGCAGCGTCGCGGCAATCAGCAATCCCATTGCAATCCGCTCCAGCGAAGTCAGCGCAAACTCTGCGCGGCCACCGCGTCGTGCAAACAGAAACAGCAGCAGGCCCGGTGTATAGAGCACCACAGACATCATCAGGTGCAATGGCCCCGAGGCGTAAAGCAGCCAGATGCCATACAGGCTGGCACCGATACCGGTCGCCATCGCCAGCGGTTTATGCTGTCCGCGTACTACTTTGATCAGATATAACCCCACCAGCAGATAGGGCACCAGAATCATCTCAGAGGCGATGGTCAGCAGGTTGTTGTAATTCGCACCAGTCAGGGCAATCAGGATCAGGCAGAGCTGAATACTGCCGTTGGTCAGCCACAGTGAGGCGGCTGGCGCGTTATGGCGGTTTTGTCGGGCGATACTGCGTGGAAATGCACCCTGTTGCGCAGCAATCAGGGGCACTTCAGCGGCCATAATCGTCCAGCTCAGATAGGCACCGCACACCGAGATAACCAGACCCACCGCAATCACCGCATCGCCCCAGTTGCCCATCAGTCGGGTCATCAATCCCGCCATGGAGGGGTTACGCATCTGAGCCAGTTCAGCACGTGGAACCACGCCAAGCGACAGCAGTGTCACCAGCAGATAGACCAGCAGCGCTGCCAGCACGGCGAATAGTGTAGCTCGGCCCACATCCTTTTTCTGGCGCGCGCGTGCAGAAACCACCACCGCCCCCTCGACGCCGATAAAGACCCACAGGGTAATCAGCATGGTCTGTTTGACCTGCTCCCAAAGCGGTTGCCCTAGCGTGACGCCGGAAAAATCAAAGCGGAAGCGATCATAGTTGAACGCCATCACCGCCAGCACAATAAACAGCAGCAGCGGCACCAGCTTGCCGAGCGTCGCCATCAGATTAATGCTGGCAGCGGTCTGCACGCCGCGCAGCACCAGCCAGTGAACCAGCCACAGCAGCACGGATGCGCCCAGCATCGCCTGCCAGGTGTTGCCATCGCCAAAGATAATCCGGTCCGGCGTATCGGTGAAGAAGCTCAGGGCAGAGAAGACAATCACCAGATAGGAGACGTTGGCAATCACGGCGCACAGCCAGTAGCCCCAGGCGGAGCAGAAGCCCATCAGCTCGCCGAAACCGGCACGGGCATAGGTAAAGATGCCACCATCCAGCTCGGGTTTAAGGCGGGTCAGCAGCAGCATCGCCAGAGACAGAAAGATGATGCCGACGCCGGTAATCAGCCAGCCCAGCAGCAGCGCCGCCGGACCGGCCACTGCAGCCATATTTTGCGGCAGACTGAACACGCCTGCGCCCAGCATAGAGCTGAGCACCAGCGCCGTCAGCGCACCGAGACCTAATTTTTTCTCCAAAACAACCTTCCCGCTAGCATATATGGCTGGGTAAATCGGATTCTGTCGCTGGGTTATGTCACACCAAAGGCACAATACAGGGACAATATCCGGTAAAACAGGCGGAGGATTTTACGGAGTGTGGCAGGGGATGGCAATGCGTGACTATGCAAAACAGCGCAGGAATTATGCAAACAGCAGGGCGGCAGGCGCCGCCCTGAGGAGGATTACTTAAACAGGTCAGCCGTGACGGTCAGGTTACCGCCACTCTGGTTCTGCCACTGACGGGTAACGTGGTAGAACTTGGCACCTTTGTCCGCCGCACGCTTCGCCACTTCTTCTGAAATCTCAGTTGGCGTACCGAAGTGACCGGTGAAGGTTACGGTATCGAACGGCTGCATCTGAGCAGCAGTAATGGCATTCACTTCCTGCACCGATTTGCCGTTTGGCAGATTAACGGTATAGCGCTTGCCGGTAGAGCTTTGGGTTTCGAAGAAACGGCCCACTTTGTTGCTTGGCGTTTCAGACGAGGCCACGCCTGGAATCTCTACGTTAGCCGCCGCAGCGCCACCGGTTGCCAGTGCGGCTTTACCCGCTTCTGAATCGGCAGGAATCGCATTCGGTGTCTGCACCGCGCGCTCTTTAGCATCCGCTTTATAGACATAGGCGGTGACATACTGATTGCCGCCGCTGTTGGCATCGATCTGGCGAACGATAAAGAAGGAGGCTGCGCCTTTCTGTTTTGCGGCTTTCGAAATTGCGTCGTTTACATCCGGCTGGCTGGCAAAGAAGCCGCTGACCGAAACGGTATCGAAGGGTTCGAGTTTATACGCTTCTGCTTTTGGCAGTTCGTTTACGCCGTTGAAACGACGGTAAGTCGTTGACTCTGTGGCTGCCGGGGCATCGGCTTTATAGAGGTCAGCCGTAACGCGCCAGTTACCGCTGTTACCGTTGCTGTCGTTGATCGCCTGGATGTAATAAGAGGCAGCGCCCATCTGATCTGCACGCTTAGATACCGCATCGGCAGCGTCGCCAATTGCGTTGAAACGGCCGGTGATATTAATACGTTCGAATGGCTTCAACGCGGCCGCTTTTTCTGGCGTAAGTTCCTGCGCAGCGAATGCGTTGGCTGCCAGCAGGGACAACAGAGTGGTCGCCAGAATAGTGTTCTTCAGCTTCATAAAAATAATCCTTCGCCTTACGCAAAAATGAGTACGAAAACGTGCTGGACTCTTGATGTATAACAGAATAGCCGCTGATTATTGCATGTTATAAACAGACTGTCGCAGCGATTTTTTGTGTCAGATCGCGTTATTCAACCATGATTTTTTCATTTGTTTGTCATCAAACGCAGTTATGGCCAGTTTTAGTGATAGTTACCACTAAAAGCGGTAACTGTTAGCGATAAAATAGTTAATGCATTGTTAAATAAAGGTTTTTGTTGTTGATTAATTCGTCTGGGTACGATTATCTCTGGCAGATTATCTGCCTGTGAGACTATTTTGCAGTGGGATAACGCAGGTTTCTTAACAGAACACTGCATAATTGGGTGAATGTCATCACTCTGCCTAGTCGCTGTAGATCGCTCGTCACATTTTCAGTAGGTTATAAACACTTTGAAATACCTGCGTTTCGTCCAAAAGCGGCTGAAATCGCGTTTCAGTCGCGCTCTCGTGGTGCAGGTTCGGGCCATCATCCTTTAACCGATGAAAGGAAACACTATGTTAATTGGAATACCCAAGGAAAGGTTGCCAAACGAGTCGCGCGTGGCCGCCACGCCTAAGACCGTGGAACAACTCATCAAGCTGGGTTTCAGCGTCACCCTTGAGCATGACGCCGGTAAACGCGCCAGCTTCGATGATGAAAGCTATATCGCAGCCGGTGCCACACTCAGCGACAGAGAGCAGGTCTGGCAGTCCGATATCGTGCTGAAGGTGAATGCGCCGGATGACGAAGAGATTGCGCTGACGCGTGCGGGCAGCACGCTGGTCAGTTTTATCTGGCCCGCACAGAATCCCGAACTGCTGTCAAAACTGGCCGCACGTCAGGTCACGGTAATGGCAATGGATTCAGTGCCGCGTATTTCACGGGCGCAGTCGCTGGATGCCCTGAGCTCTATGGCGAACATTGCCGGTTATCGCGCCATTGTCGAAGCCGCCCATGAATTTGGTCGCTTCTTTACCGGTCAGATCACCGCAGCCGGTAAAGTGCCACCGGCAAAAGTGATGGTGATTGGGGCCGGTGTTGCCGGGCTGGCCGCGATTGGCGCAGCGGGCAGCCTGGGCGCGATTGTCCGGGCGTTTGATACCCGTCCCGAAGTCAAAGAGCAGGTGCAGAGTATGGGCGCCGAATTCCTTGAGCTCGGCTTTGAAGAGGAAGCGGGTAGCGGCGACGGCTATGCCAAAGTCATGTCCGAGGCTTTCATCAAAGCTGAGATGGCGCTGTTTGCCAGTCAGGCCAGAGACGTGGACATCATTGTCACCACGGCGCTGATCCCAGGCAAACCGGCTCCGAAACTGATCACCGAAGAGATGGTCGCCAGCATGAAGCCGGGCAGCGTCATTGTTGATCTGGCGGCGCAGACCGGCGGCAACTGTGCGCTGACCGTCGCTGATCAGGTTACCGTTACGCCGAATGGTGTGAAAATCATCGGTTACACCGATCTGCCCAGCCGTCTGGCGACACAATCCTCCCAGCTCTACGGCACCAATCTGGTCAATCTGATCAAGCTGCTGTGTAAAGAGAAAAATGGCGAAATCCAGGTCGATTTCGAAGATGTGGTGGTGCGTGGTGTCACCGTGGTACGCGATGGCGAAGTGACCTGGCCAGCCCCGCCGATTCAGGTCTCCGCCGCACCACAGGCTGCCGCTGCCGCCGCGAAACCGTCAGAAAAGATTGAGGCGAAGCCCGTTTCACCGTGGCGTAAATATCTGCTGATCGCCCTGGCTATCGTGCTGTTTGGCTGCCTGGCAAACGTGGCACCGGCCGACTTCCTCTCCCATTTTACCGTGTTCGCGCTCGCCTGCGTGGTGGGGTATTACGTGGTCTGGAACGTCAGTCATGCGCTGCATACACCGCTGATGTCCGTAACCAATGCTATTTCCGGCATCATCGTTATCGGTGCGGTCTTGCAGATGGGCCACGGTGGCTGGGTCACCTTTATCTCCTTTATTGCCGTGCTGATTGCCAGCATAAATATCTTTGGTGGCTTCACCGTCACCCAGCGCATGCTGAAAATGTTTCGTAAGGGGTAACACATGTCTGGCGGATTAGTCACTGCAGCCTATATTGTGGCTGCGATTCTGTTCATCTGTAGCCTTGCTGGTCTTTCGCGTCATGAGACCTCAAAGCGGGGTAATATTTTCGGTATCAGCGGTATGGCGATTGCGCTGATCGCCACCATATTTGGCCCGGACAGCGGTAATGTGGTCTGGATCCTGCTGGCGATGGTCATCGGCGGCGCTATCGGCATTCGTCTGGCGAAGAAAGTCGAAATGACGGAAATGCCAGAGCTGGTGGCGATTCTGCACAGCTTTGTTGGCCTGGCCGCAGTGCTGGTGGGCATCAACAGCTATATCGACCATGCGCCTGGCCTGCCAGCGGTGATGGAGAATATCCATCTCAGTGAAGTGTTTATCGGTATCTTTATCGGTGCCGTCACCTTCACCGGCTCGCTGGTGGCGTTTGGCAAACTGTGCGGCAAAATCTCTTCACGGCCGTTAGCGTTACCGCATCGTCACAAGCTGAATCTGCTGGCGCTGGTGGTTTCGTTCCTGCTGCTGCTGTGGTTTGTTAACACCAGCAGCACGGCTGTGCAGGTGTTTGCACTCTTGCTGATGACGGTGATTGCGCTGGCGTTTGGCTGGCATCTCGTCGCGTCGATTGGCGGCGCGGATATGCCGGTCGTGGTCTCGATGCTTAACTCCTATTCAGGCTGGGCCGCCGCCGCTGCTGGTTTCATGTTGAGCAACGATCTGCTGATTGTGACCGGTGCGCTGGTGGGGTCATCCGGTGCGATCCTCTCCTACATCATGTGCAAAGCGATGAACCGTTCGTTTATCAGCGTGATAGCGGGCGGCTTTGGTACTGAAGCCAGCAGTGGCGATGAAAGTCAGGAAGCGGGGGAGCATCGTGAGATTACGGCTGAAGAGACCGCTGAGATGCTCAAGGCTTCCAGCTCGGTGATTATCACCCCAGGCTACGGCATGGCGGTAGCGCAGGCGCAGTATCCGGTCGCGGAAATGACTGCCCGACTGCGTGCGCTTGGCATCAAAGTGCGCTTCGGTATCCATCCGGTGGCGGGGCGTCTGCCGGGTCACATGAACGTGCTGCTGGCAGAGGCGAAAGTGCCTTATGACGTGGTGCTGGAGATGGATGAGATCAACGACGATTTCAGCGACACCGACACGGTGCTGGTCATTGGTGCTAACGACACGGTCAACCCGGCGGCGCAGGATGATCCCCGCAGTCCGATTGCGGGCATGCCGGTGCTGGAAGTGTGGAAGGCGCACAACGTGATAGTGTTCAAACGCTCAATGAACACCGGCTATGCCGGGGTGCAGAATCCGCTGTTCTTCAAAGAGAATAGCCAGATGCTGTTTGGCGATGCCAAAGCCAGCGTGGAAGCGATTCTTAAAGCGCTGTAATTAAAAAGGGCGGCTAATCAGCCGCCCTCTCTGTTTCTGAGGAGGATTAATCCTCCTCATCCTCTTCATCATCCAGGTCAATCGGCGATTTGAAATCGTCCGGCTTAAGCGCCAGCAGATCGCAACGCAGATGATCAATCACCTGTTCCGCCGTATTGCCGAGGAATGCCGCCGACAGGCCGGTGCGTCCAATCGTGCCCAGCACCACCACACCGGCTCCCAGATGCGCCGCCAGATCGGGGATGACCTCTTCCGGCAGGCCTTTAGCCACATGGGTGAACTCTTCACCAATCGAGAACTTCTGCCGTAGCGCTTTCATTGCCACCAGATGCTGACCACGGATCGCGTCGTTATAGACGCTGGGATCAAAATCGGGCAGTTCGATAGCAATATTGATAGGGGTAATCGGGTAGGCGCCGACCAGATGCACTTCGGTCTGATTCACCTTTTCCGCCAGGATCACCGTTTCACGAATCAGCTTCTGATTCAGGCCATCGTGATGCGGCTCTTCGCTGGCAAGATTGACCGCGACAATCGCTTTACCGCCTTCCGGCCACGGCTGATCTTTAACCATCCACACCGGACACGGGCATTTACGCAGCAGGTGCCAGTCGGTTGGAGTGAAAATCACTGACTCAAGGCGATCGTGCTGATGCGCCATCTTCAGCACCAGGTCATGCTGATGGGCGAGCACTTCCTGAATAATGGCTTCATAGGGACGGTTGTGCCAGATCACTTTGATGTCAATTTCGACACCGGCATCAAGGTAAGCGCGGGCCTGCTCGCGGATCCATTCGGTACGCTGGCTGATCACGCCCTGGCGCATCGACGCGCGCTCATCCGGCGAAAGCAGGGTGGTCATCTCATATGAGAAGTCATAGATAGGCAGGAAGGCTTTGATTCTTCCGCCAAGACGTTGATTCAGATAGACCGCACGTCGCAGCGCGGGCTGATCGTCTTGCTGGGCATCAATGGCGACCAGAACATTTTGGTACTGGGACATGAGGCGTTCTCCTTAAACCAGAGCGACTGGAATAAAGATAGCCTATGTTGCACAGCGGAAGAAGTGAAAAAGTTACTGCCGGATCAACAAAATAAGATTTATTGATCCGGCTGAGGATCAGGCGGCCTGGTGGCTCTGACCGGCGAGCTCTTCCAGCAGGGCGTGGTTTTCAATCGTGATATACTTGCCTTTCACCGCCAGCATACCGGACTTCTGAAAACGCCCCAGCAGGCGGCTGATGGTTTCAACCGTCAGGCCCAGGTAATTACCGATATCGCCACGCGTCATAGTGAGGCGGAATTCGCGCTGTGAAAAGCCGCGCTGGCCAAAACGACGGGAAAGGTTCCAGATAAACGCCGCCAGGCGCTCTTCAGCATTTTTCTTCGACAGCAGCAGGATCATGTCCTGATCGCCTTTGATTTCACCGCTCATCAGACGCATCATCTGCTGACGCAGGGCCGGCATTTTGCCGGACAAATCATCAAGCGTTTCAAAAGGGATCTCACACACCATGGCCGTTTCCAGCGCCTGCGCAAAGCTGGGATGGCTGGAGCCCATAATCGCGTCAAAGCCGACTAAATCGCCCGCCAGATGGAAACCGGTGATCTGCTCATCACCCTGTTCAGTAATGGTGTAGCTTTTAATGGTGCCGGAGCGAATCGCATACAGAGACTTGAGTTCATCGCCTGCTTTGAAAAGCGTTTGCCCTTTCTGAATGGGTTTTTTACGCTCAATGATATTGTCGAGCTGATCCAGCTCATGTTCATTTAGCGTAAAGGGGATGCAGAGCTGACTGATGCTGCAATCCTGGCAGTGAATGGCACAACCGCCCGACTGAATACGACGAATGCTGCGTTTTTCAGGGATCATAATGGTTTGCTCGACGATTATTGACTGGGGTCAATTTTAACATTTTTTGTGCTGAAGGGAACTCATCCGAGCAGTTTTACACTTACAAATATTATGGACTAAGCACACAACGACAAACGCTGATGTGACGGGCTTCTCAGAATCCCGACAGTGCCGACTGTCAAGAAAACTTTCCGCTTATGTGATCTGTCACACGCTTCTGCACTGGCAGTGACTTTCGAAAAAGTGGGGTGGGCCGGTGATTCCAGCTTTTGCTACGCTAACGGGTAAAGCGTGATTTGCACATTCCATCAATTTTAACCAGGTGTGAGAAAACCATGAACCTTGATGATAATGATCTCTTTCGGGATGCCATGGGCGATGTCACGCCGTTAAAAGACACCACCACAACCTTGTGGCTCAAAGCACCCTCAACGAAGGCGCCACGAAAACCGCCAGGTGAATCTGAGCTGGAGAATTTCCTGACCCGGGGCGATCTGGAGATCGTTCCACTCAATACCCCGCTGGAATATAGAGCCGACGGCATTCAGCAGGGGATTCTGGATAAACTGCGCAGAGGAGAGTATCAACTGGATGCCAGCCTCAACCTGTTGCGGCAACCGGTCGAAACCTGTCGTCAGGCGCTCTTTAACTTTATGATGCAGGCGCACAAACAGGGATTGCGCAATCTGCTGATCATCCACGGTAAAGGTCGTGATGATGAATCTCATGCCAACATTGTGCGCAGCTATCTGGCGCGCTGGCTAAAGCAGTTTGATGACGTACAGACCTTTTGCGTGGCCCAGACCCGGCATGGCGGGGCCGGGGCGCTTTATGTCGGATTGCGCAAAACCGATAAAGCCCGGCTTGAAAACCGCGAGCGGCATGCGAAACGCAGCCGCTAACTGTGAAACTTACGGATGGTGGACATCAGCACTTCAGCACTCAGGCTCAGCTCTGCGCCGGTGCGGGTAATGATGCCCACCGGTTCGCCCGGCCCGGAAGAGGCGATCGGCAGCGCACAAACAGCGTTGTGGCTCAGATCCTCTTTAATCGCCCCTGAAGGGACGAACCAGATGTAGTCGTAGCGAAGAGCCAGCTGGCGTGCCAGTGAAGTCGAAGAGGTCTCAATGCAGTGAGGCGGAAGGGTGCAGCCCTGTTCATCCAGCATCTGCTGTGCAATCCGGCGCGGAGCCGTGCCCTCGGGCGATATCACCACCGGCCACTGCATCGCACGCGAAAGCGTGACGTTGTCACTTAAAAGCGGGTGTTCCGGCCTGACCACCAGCTTGAGCGATTCCAGAAACAGCAATTCATAGGTCAGCCCGGTCATCATGGCGCTGTCCGCCATCCGGCCAATGCCGATATCGAATTCACCGCCGCGCAAGCCTGCCAGCAACACATTATTGTGAAGTGTCGCCACCTGAATGGTGGTGTTGGGCTGCAATTGATGAAAACGATCCAGGATGCGTGGCAGCATCCCCATCGCAGCAGTGGTCAATGCCCCCAGCCGGATAATCACCGGCGCATCGCCCGGCTGCTCATTAAAACTTTGTCCGGCATGGTTCAGCGCGTCGAGTACCCGTACCGCATGGGTCAAAAACTGCTCTCCCATGGTGGTCAGCTGCGCGCCCAGCCGGCCACGTTCAAACAGACGAACGCCAGTCAGCTCCTCCAGCTCATTCAGGGTCTTGGAGAGGGCAGGCTGGCTGAGGCTAAGCGTCTCTGCCGCCCGGCCCAGTGTGCCTTGCTGCGCAACCGCAACAAAGGTATGTAGATGGCGCAAGCGAATGCGCTGATTGAAAAGGATATTTTTTTCCATATCCTAAACTTAATGAGAATGACCGGCTTCAGGCAACTGTTAAAAATGAATTCTGTTAACTTTGCTGCAAATTTATTTTAACAAACGATTCGAAATGACCGCGTTACCCTTTAACTCTCTGATTAAAAAGCGCTCAGCCGGGTATGCCGCTGAAATACGCCATCCTCTGACTACGGTATATCAATAACTTAACAGCTTAAAGTTGAATAATTCTCAATATCATATAAAAATCTGACCGCTTAAGCTTAACGATCGGCTATCATTAGCGCCGTTTTTTTTACTTAAACTGATGTCAGATTTCGTTACTCCAGAGGAGTGTTCATTGACCAGCGTCGAGGCGGTAGATGTCCGCCAGCTTATCAACCAGCAGGGGCTGAGCCACTGGCAAAAGCGGCTCATTGCGCTCTGTTTTATCGTGGTGGCACTCGATGGCATGGACATTGCGATCATGGGATTTATTGCGCCGACACTGAAAGCCGCGTGGGGGGTGAGCAATCATCAGCTCGGGGTCGTCATCAGCGCAGCATTAATCGGGCTGGCGCTGGGTGCCATGGTGGCAGGGCCGCTGGCTGACCGCTATGGCCGTCGCATGATGATTATCCTCAGCGTCTTCTTTTTCGGTCTCTGGACGCTGGCAACGGCGCTGTCACAGAACATTGAGCAGATGATGCTGTTCCGTTTCCTGACCGGACTGGGACTGGGTGCCGCGATGCCCAACGTCGGCACGCTGGTGGCGGAATATGCACCTGAGCGGCGGCGGGCTTTTATCATCACGGTGGTGTTCTGCGGCTTTACCTTTGGTGCCGCCAGCGGGGGATTTGCTGCCTCCTGGCTGCTACCGCGCTATGACTGGCACTCCGTGCTGCTGCTGGGCGGTATTCTGCCGCTGCTGGTGTTGCCATTACTAATCCGCGGCCTGCCGGAGTCGGTGCGATTTCTTATCAGCCGTGGCGCACCGGCTGCCCGCATTCACGCCATCCTCGACCGGATGATGCCGGGCAAAACCGCGCCCGACTGTGCGTTTCACGCGCCTGAGGCCACCATGCCGGTGAGCGGCGCGATAGGCACCGTACTTTCACGCCGCTATCTGTTTGGCAGCACCATGCTGTGGGGCGGCTACTTTATGGGGCTGTTCATGGTTTACCTGATTGGCAGCTGGCTGCCGTCGCTGGTCAACACCCTGGGCATGTCAGTGACCGAAGCGGCGATTATCACCGCGATGTATCAGGCGGGCGGGACGCTGGGCTCCCTGTTTGCGGGCTGGATGATGGATCGCTTCAACGCTAATCTGGCGCTGGCGGCGATCTACGGCTGCGGCGGTCTGTTTATTGTGGCACTGGGCTTTTCACCCGCGGAAGTGGGCATGATGAGTGCGATCGCCTTTTGCAGTGGCTTCTGTTTCAACGGGGCCAATACCGGTATGAATGCCTTATCCGCCAGCTATTATCCTACCCACGCCCGCGCTACCGGTTCCAGCTGGATGCATGGAGTGGGCCGCATCGGCGCGATTTTAAGCGCCTTCGTTGGCGCAGAGATGATGTCTCTTGGATGGTCTTTCAGCGTAATCTTTCTGCTGCTGGCAATACCGGCTGTGATCACCACCCTGATGCTGCTGTTAAAAAACCGCTACGGCTTTAAGCCGATCACAGATTCGTGATTTTTTCCGCTGAGGCCAGCGTGTTGCATTACATTAGCAGCAACGCTAACGGTGTCAGGTGGATAAGATGGACAACTTTCTCAGTGCGGATCTCATCCGCACCCGTTTCTCTCAGGCGATGTCAGCTATGTATCAGCAGGAAGTGCCGCAATATGGCACGCTGATGCAACTGGTGGCGACCGTCAACGACCGCGCGCTGGAAGCGGATATCGCGCTGAAAGATCGTCTCACCGCAGCCGATGAGATCGACCGACTCAACCTGGAGCGTCACGGTGCGATCCGTGTGGGCACGGCAGACGAATTAGCCACACTGCGGCAGCTGTTTGCGGTGATGGGAATGCACCCGGTTGGCTATTACGATCTCTCTCAGGCTGGTGTGCCGGTTCACTCCACGGCGTTCCGGCCGGTCACCGATGCGGCGTTGCGCCGCAATCCCTTTCGGGTCTTTACCTCGCTGTTACGCCCTGAACTGATCGACGACCACGCGCTGCGTGAAAAGGCGTCGGAGATTCTTGCCGCGCGCGACATTTTCACCCCCCGTTGCCGGGCGCTTTTGGAACTGCAGCAGCAGCAGGGCGGATTAACCGACGAGCAGGCCACTGAGTTTGTTACCGAAGCACTGGAAACCTTCCGCTGGCATACCCATAGCAGCGTGGACAGTCAGACCTATCAGGCGCTGAACCAGCAGCATCGGCTGATCGCTGACGTGGTCTGCTTTCCCGGCTGCCACATCAACCATCTCACGCCGCGCACGCTGGATATTGACCGCGTACAGCAACTGATGCCGTCGCGCGGTATCGATCCGAAAACCCTGATCGAGGGACCGCCGCGTCGTCAGGTACCGATCCTGTTACGTCAGACCAGCTTTAAAGCGCTGGAAGAGCCGATCATCTTTAAGGATGGGCATCAGGGAACCCATACTGCACGCTTCGGTGAAATTGAGCAGCGCGGCGTGGCGCTGACGCCTCAGGGCCGTGCGCTCTACGATCGGCTACTCAGCGAGGCGGGCAGCGGTCAGGATAATCAGCAGCATCAGCAACATCTGGCGGCGATTTTCCGTGACTTCCCCGACGACGAAACCACGCTGCGCCAGCAGGAGCTGGCCTGGTTCCATTATCGCCTGAGTGAAAAGGGCATCGCGACGCCGCCGGCTCAGGGTGAATCGCTGGAGACCCTCATCGAAGAAGGTCGTGTGCTGGCAGACCCTATCATCTACGAAGATTTTCTGCCCGTCAGCGCGGCGGGCATTTTCCAGTCCAACCTCGGCGATCGGGCGCAGGTTCGTTCGGCGGGACAGGCGAGCCGCCAGGCATTTGAAGCCGCGCTGGGCGCTGTCGTGCTGGATGAGATGGCGCTATACGAAGAGCGCCAGCAGCGCTCGCTGGCACAGTGTGGCTTACGGCCAGACTGACGCCTCTGCGGGCAACAGGCGCGTTGCCCGCAACGCTTTCTCCGCACTCGCCCTGCTAAGGCCAGTGGACCTGAAGTGGGGCAACGCGGGTAATATGCTGACAGGACTGGGGAAAAACAACGCTTTACCGCTCAGCGCAGGTTTACCCGCGTGAGTATCTTAATCTATTAGCAGACTGACTGATTAACAGCCGCACAACCGCACGTGATAACAGAGCAACGACGCGCCACTCCGGCGCTGGCAGCGTCATTGACCAATTGCGAAAAGATAAACAACGTTGAATCATAACCCTAACTGACTCTCTGAACCTGTTGATGAGCATGTTCACGCCTGCCCCTCACGCTTCGGCATATTCTGCAAATCCCTTCCGTACCTGGACAATGCTGGCGGGCCTGCAAATAATGGAGGGACGTTTGAACAGGGAAACAGGAATGAAAAACGAAACAGGTCTGAGGATCATGACTGCTGAGGGGGAGTTGCGTGGATGCATGGACGATGACCTTTTCGTATTCAAAGGCATACCTTATGCGGCGGCACCGCTTGGCGCACTGCGCTGGCGTCCGCCTCAGCCGGTTACGCCCTGGCAGAAGGTGCGCGACGCCACCGCGTTTGGGGCTTCAGGCTGGCAAAATCGCACTTACTGCCAGGCCGTGGGCGGTGGCGATCCGGGTGAGTTCAGCGAAGATTGCCTCTACCTTAATGTCTGGACGCCCGATGTCGCGCCCGTGAAACCCCTGCCGGTGATGGTATGGCTGCACGGTGGTGGCTATACCATTGGTGCTGGCGGGCTGGCACCTTACAACGGCAAGCCGATGGCTTCACGCGGCGCGGTGGTGGTGACGCTCAACTACCGGCTCGGCCATCTCGGTTTCTTCTCTCATCCGGCCCTGGATGCTGAATACCCTGTTGCCAGCACGGTCAACAATTTTGGCCTGCTGGATCAGATTGCCGCACTGCAGTGGGTGCAGCGCAACATTCCTGCCTTTGGCGGCGACCGCCGCAATGTGACACTTTTCGGTGAATCCTCAGGCGCACGCAGCGTGCTGTCACTCTGCTGTTCGCCACTGGCCGAAGGGCTGTTTCATAAAGGGATTGTGCAGAGCGCCTACAGCCTGCCTGATACGCCGCTGAAAAAAGCGCGTCAGCAGGGTATGGCGGTGGCCCGCCATTTCGGTCTGCCGCCCGATGCCAGCGCTGATGACCTGCGCGCACTGCCTGCCGATGCCTTCTGGTCGCTGGAAGGGCCGCTGGCGATCCCGCCGGTGCCGATTGCGGGTGACGCTGTTCTGCCTGAGCCGATGCTGAAAACCTTTATGGCTGCAAAACAGCACCGTCTGCCGCTGATGGCGGGCAGCAACAGCGATGAAGCCAGCGTGCTGGAATATTTTGGCGTGGATGCCACCGCAGTGTTGCATCAGCTACGCGATAAAAATCGTCTCACTTACCGGACGCTGAAATGGATGTATGACATTCATGACGATCAGCGGCTGGGACGTGCCGTGGCGCGCGATATGGCCTTCAGCCTGGTGCCGTGGCTGGTGATGCGGGCGCAGCACAATGCCGGAATGCCAGGCTGGCGCTACTGGTTTGATTATGTCTCTGAACATGCCCGTGACCTCTATCCGCACGGCACCTGGCACGGCAACGAAGTGCCTTATGTGCTGAACACGCTGAGTCAGATGCCGGATCCCAACGAAGAACGACCCTTCAGTGAGGCCGATCGGGCATTTGCGGCACGGGTCAGCGAGTACTGGTTTACCTTTGCCCGTGATGCTACGGAATATAAGCATCAGCTGGAGGGGGAAGTCGTGTGGCCAGCCTGGCACCCGGGCTCTGACGTGACGATGTCACTCGGTGATGATCGGAAGAGCGGGCTGGTTCTGAAGCGGAACTTTATGCGCGCCCGTATGCGGCTTTTCCGGCTATTAATGAGCCGTATGGTCAGGCTTTAAGGAGTGGCTCATGGTTAGCCTGCTAACCATCAAATTGCGCGAATGGAATTAATCTGCTTTTTAAAGGTTAACCTGCTGAATAAAAAGGCTATAAAGTGAAATTTGCCTTAGGGACGCTGTAAAATATTAGGTAACAAAACAGTTACATCTTCACAATCGCATGCCGATAAACCTCCTATGCCCGACGCTTGCGGGTCAACGTGTATAGGATTTTGGTATGGGAATGCTCAAAAATTTTACCATTCGCGCAGTGATGCTCTCTATTCTGGGACTGTTTTGTTTACTGTGGAGCGGCGTCGGGCTGTATAGCATTCACTCTCTTGGCGCGCTCAGCGAAGGGAATGATGTGGACCGTCATCTGGTTGAGCAAATGACGGTGCTGAGCAAAGGCAACGATCAATATTTTCGTGTCATCACGCGCTTATCCCGCGTGATGGAAAGCAAAGCCGCAGGTCAGACCCTGAACGATGAGGCTTATGCTCCGGTGCAGCAGGCGCTGGACAGCATGACCCAGCAACTGGCGCGCTTTAAACAACTGGCACCCGGCCCGATGAACCCGGATGTGGTGGATGGGGTGATTCAGAGCTGGCAAAAGCTGCTGGATGCGGGCGTTACGCCACAATTGCAGCTGGCCCGTCAGGCCTCGCCTGATGCTTATCGTCAGCAGGCAAATAACGTCACGCCGCCACTCAGTCGTGCCTTTGGCATCAGCGCAGAGAAATTCAGCCAGGGCGCAGCTGAAAAGCTGGATGCAACCCGGGTTGAAGTGGATCACCTCACCGCGATGACCAAAACGATTATTACCATCACGGTAATTATCGGCCTGTTTATTCTGCTGTTTACCGACCGCTATCTGGTGGCGATGCTGGTCCGTCCGCTGGAAAGTATTCGTACCCACTTCGCGGTCATTGCTACGGGCGACCTGAGTCAGCCGGTATCCGATTTCGGACGCAACTGCGTCGGTAAACTGGTGCCGCTGCTGAGCGCCATGCAGGATAGCCTGCGTGAAGCGGTCAGCGCCATTCGCAGCGGCACTGAGAATATCTCGCGCGGTGCCGCAGAGATTTCTGCCGGTAACAACGACCTCTCTTCACGTACCGAAGAGCAGGCCGCTGCGCTCGAACAGACTGCGGCCAGCATGGAGCAGTTGACGGCCACGGTAAAATTCAACGCCGATAATGCCCGCCAGGCCAGCCTGCTGGCAGAAACTGCCACCACCACGGCACAACGTGGCGGTCAGCTGGTCAGTGAAGTCGTCAGCACGATGGATGGCATCTCCGGCAGCTCGAAGAAAATCGCTGAAATCACTAACGTGATCAACGGCATCGCTTTCCAGACCAATATTCTGGCGCTGAACGCCGCCGTCGAAGCGGCACGTGCTGGCGAACAGGGTCGGGGTTTTGCGGTCGTTGCTTCTGAAGTGCGTAACCTTGCACAACGCAGCGCCAACGCCGCGAAAGAGATTGCGACGCTGATTGAAGATTCGGTTCAGCGTGTAGGTAAAGGCGCCGAGCTGGTCAGCACCACCGGCGGCACCATGAACAATATTCTGAAATCGGTGCAGGATGTTGATGCGATCATGAAACAGATCGCTTCCGCCTCGGAAGAGCAGAGCAAAGGCATCTCTCAGGTGGGTGCCGCGGTAACCGAAATGGATAGCGTGACCCAGCAGAACGCCTCACTGGTTGAAGAAGTCTCGGCCGCGGCGAGCGCGCTGGCATTGCAGACGGAAGCGCTGCAGGCCTCTGTGTCGAAGTTCCGTCTCTCCAGCAGCCGCCAGACCGCACCGGTCATCACGAATAAACCTGCCGCGCCGAAAGCAACCGTGCTGAATGCGCCTCAGGCTAAACCGGCGGATAACGGCGACTGGGTCACCTTCTGATCCCTGCACAGCCACGCCACCAGCTCCGCCAGGAACGGTGGCGCATCCTGCGCGGGCCGTTTCAGTAAACTGTAAACCGCACCGGTTTTTGCCTCGCCAGCGAACGGCTTAATCAGCCTGCCGCTGGCTATATCACTCTCCACCAGATTGCTGTCGGCCATCGCCACACCAAACCCCTGAATCGCTGCACTGATCGCTAAGTCCATGGTGGCAAAATGCTGGTTCCGCTTCATGTTCAGTGTCACCTGCTGCGCCTGCAGCCAGCACTGCCAGTCACGCGTATCTGCCGTCGGATGCAAAAAGGTCATTGTGGCCAGTGCCGCCGGGGAGTCCGGGCGGGGTTGATCGGCTGCCATCACTGGCGTCAGCGACTCACTGAACAGGCAAATTCCGTCAGGGTGCGGCTTACCATAGACAATCGCCACATCGAAGTTCTCCAGCTGCGCGGCATGATCCAGCGTGGTGGTCAGGGCCACATGCAGTTCAGGCCGATGCTGCTCCAGCGCCATCAGCCGGGGCACCAGCCAGCGCATCGCACAGGTTGGCGCTTTCAGGCGAATGCTGACCTGACTACGGCGGACCTTCTCGCTGGCCTGAACCATCAGCTCAAAACCCTGCTGTAAGTCGGGCAGCAGCGCCGCGCCCTGAGGGGTCAGGCGCAGACCGCGCGCGTGGCGGTCAAACAGCGTCACGCCCAGCCACTGCTCCAGGGCGGCAATCTTACGACTGACGGCGCCCTGCGTCAGGCAAAGTTCGCGGGCAGCGTGGGTCAGATTGAGATGTCGGGCGGTCACCAGAAAGGCGTGAATGGCATTAAGCGGCAGCGATAAGCGTGACACGGTGAACCTCAGCTATGCATTTTTGTCATGGCTATTATGACGACATTTCGCTTGCCGACTCAAGTCGCAGCCCGTTGAATAGCTATTTACCGCATCTGAGCGGTTAAGCCCCTGACGGAGAGAGTATGTCCCTGAAAACGCCTGTCGCTATCCACTCAAAATTGCCGGACGTCGGCACCACTATTTTCAGCGTGATTGGCCAGCTTTCGGCGCAGCATCAGGCGATTAACCTGTCGCAGGGCGCGCCCAATTTCCCCTGTGATCCGGCGCTGGTCGACTCAGTCAGCCGCGCGATGCAGGAAGGACATAATCAGTATGCCGCCATGATGGGCTTGCCCGCCTTACGCGACGCGCTTGCCAGCAAAGTGCAGGCGCTCTATGGACAACAATATGATGCCGCCAGTGAAGTGCTGATCACCGGCAGCGCCAGCCAGGGGCTCTATATGGCGATCACCGCGCTGGTTCATCAGGGCGATGAGGTGATCTTCTTTGAACCGGCGTTTGACAGCTACGCGCCGGTGGTGCGGTTGCAGGGCGGTAAACCGATTGGCCTGAAGTTGCAGGTGCCGTCGTTTGCTATCGACTGGGATCAGTTGCGGGCAGCAATCACGCCGCGCACCCGGATGATCATTATTAATACGCCGCACAACCCCAGCGCACAGGTGCTGACCCCCGACGACCTGAATCAGCTGGCAGCCTTAATCCGCAACACCGATATCGTGGTGCTCTCCGATGAGGTTTACGAACATATTCTGTTTGATGGGAGACCGCATTGTGGGATGGCGACGCATCCGGAGCTGGCAGCGCGCAGCGTCATTGTCTCTTCGTTTGGCAAAACCTTCCACGTCACCGGCTGGCGGGTAGGCTACTGTCTGGCACCGGCAGAGCTGATGACTGAGCTGGTGAAAGTGCATCAGTTTATGATGTACGCCGCCGATACGCCGATGCAGGTCGGTTTCGCACACTATCTGCAGACGCCAGAGAACTATCTGTCGCTCAGCGCCTTCTATCAGCAGAAGCGCGACCGGCTGATCGCCCTGATGCAGAACTCCCCGTTCCGGCTGCTGCCGAGTGCTGGTTCATTCTTTATGCTCGCCAGCTATGGACATTTCAGTGACGAACCGGACAGTGAAATGGTAAAACGTCTTATCGTCGATCACGGTGTGGCGACCATACCGCTGTCGGCGTTTTATATGGATGGCACAGATAACAAACTGATTCGGCTCTCTTTTGCTAAAGACGAGGCGACACTTGAGGCTGGCGCGGCTGCGCTATGTGCTTTTTCTCGCTGATTCACGCCACCGCGTGAGGCAGCTCGGGGAACAGGTAACCAGGACTTTTCGGGGTAAATGACATAATGAAGAAACTGAACGCGCTTTTTCTCGCTCTGGGCATGATGACATCGGTACAGGCACTGGCACAGGATTTACGCTACGGCGTGGAGTCACAATATCCGCCTTTTGAAAGCCGCAATGCTAAAGGGGAACTGGAAGGCTTTGATATCGAGCTGGGCAATGCCATCTGTAAGGCGGGCAACTTCAGCTGCCACTGGGTTGAGAGCAGTTTTGATGCGCTGATCCCGGCACTGCAGGCGAAAAAGTTCGACGCCATTAACTCGGCGATGAACATCACCGAAGCGCGCGCCAGAAGCATTGCGTTTACGCAGCCGATCTACCGTATTCCGACCATGTTAGTGGCGAAGACCGGTGAAAATCTGGCACCGACCGCCGAAGGTCTGAAGGGCAAGAACATCGGTGTATTACAGGGGTCCATCCAGGAAACCTATGCGAAGAAGCACTGGGAGCCGCAGGGTGTGACCGTGACCTCGTATCAGGATCAAAACCAGGTTTACAACGACATGGTCGCGGGCCGCCTGGATGGCACACTGGTGATGTCTGCTGCCGGTCAGTCTGGCTTCCTCGATAAACCGCAGGGCAAGGGCTTTGGTTTTGTTGGCAAGCCAGTCGAAGATGACGCGATTCTTGGTTCAGGCATCGGCTACGGCCTGCGCAAAGATGACGCGCAGCTGAAGCAGTCACTGGATGCGGCGATTGCTAAAGTGCAGGGCGATGGCACCATCAAAAAGCTGGCTGAAAAATATTTCCCAGGCATTGATGTCAGCGCGAAGCCATAATCGCAATCGGGCGCGTTCTGCGCCCGATTCCTCCGCTTATTTCGCCGCCAGATAACAAAGTTTTTCCGCCACCTGATAGGACTTCACAAACGACGTTACCGGCAGAAATTCGAAGCGTGAATGGAAGTTGTGCGCGCCGGTAAAGAAGTTCGGCGTCAGCAGGCCTTTGGCTGACAGCGCGGCACCGTCTGTACCGCCACGCATCGGAATCACCTTCGGCTCAATCTCCAGCGCGGCAAAGGCACTGAAGATCAGGTCAATCGCGCGACGATCCTCACCCAAGGCATTACTGATATTGCTGTAGGTATCGCTGATACTCACGCTCACCTTGCCGGTTGGGTAACGCGCCGCGAGATCCTCTGCCGCCTGCTGCAACTGCTGCTTACGTGCCGCAAAGCTGGTCAGATCAAAATCACGGATGGAGGCCTTCAGCGTCGCCTTGCTGGCGTTGGCCTGAATCTCATTGAACCAGATATAGCCTTCACGGCCTTCGGTGTGCTCCGGGGTCTGCAGCCGATCAAACAGGCTGATGTAGTCATGCGCCATCAGCAGCGGATTCACCAGCACCCCTTTGCCCGACATCGGATGGGCCGGTACACCGGTAAACTGAATTTCTGCAGCGGCAGCATTGAAGTTTTCATACACCACTTCGCCCAGTTCGCAGCAGTCGATGGTCCAGGCGAAATCGACATTAAAGCGCGTTTCCAGATCCAGCGCTTTCGCACCGCGCAGCCCAATCTCTTCGTCCGGCACAAAGGCCACCACGATGTCGCCGTGGTCGCCGTTAAGGTTCTCCATCAGCGTCATCACCACGGTGACCGCCGCTTTGTTGTCCGCGCCCAGCACGCTGGTGCCGTCGCTGAAGATCACCTGCTGACCGACGTAGGGCGCGATCTCCGGATGTTCATCGCGGCGCAGCCAGATATCCTGCTCTGCATTCAGACAGAGATCTTCGCCCTGCCAGGTGAGGATCTGCGGGTGGATATCGGGCGACAAACCGACATCAACGGTATCGATATGCGTAATAAACCCGATGCGCGGCGCGTCAGGCCGGTTGCCGCGTTTCACCGCCGTCACCGTGGCATGTTCATCAATCACCACCTCATCCAGCCCTGACGCGCGCAGCTCATCCGCCAGCAGTTCCGCCATGGCGTGCTGGCTCGGCGTGCTGGGCAGTGTGGTGGATTTGGCATCGCTCTGACTGCTGATGGCGAGGTAACGGAAAAAACGTTCTGTGAGCTGCGACTCAAGTTTGTCTGTCATCACTATTCCTTATTAGTCAGCCACCGGCGGGGTTCGTTATGGTGCCGAATCGTGCTATCAATGAAGCATCTGAATGATTCATTTAGATATTGTGATCACCGGAAGTCAATACAAAGCGAGGATAATAATGAAAATCAAGATAGCCACCTTAGCGCTTGTTACGGCTGGGATAGCGCTGGCTGGCAGCGTTAACGCCAAAACGCTGGTCTTCTGTTCTGAGGGATCGCCAGAGAACTTTAACCCGCAGCTCTATACCTCCGGGACCAGCGTTGACGCCAGTGCGGTGCCGGTCTTTAACCGGCTGGTGGACTTTACGCCCGGCACCACCAATCTGGTGCCCAGCCTGGCAGAACGCTGGGAAATCAGCCCGGATGGCACGGTTTACACCTTCTATCTGCGCAAGAACGTGAAGTTTCAGAGCAATAAAGCCTTCAAACCCAGCCGCGACTTCAACGCCGACGATGTGATCTTCTCGTTTATGCGCCAGATGGACCCGAAAAATCCTTACCACAATGTCTCTGGCGGCACCTATTCCAACTTCGAAAGCCTGGAGCTCTCCACGCTGATTAAAAGTATCGACCGGGTCGATGACCACACCGTACGTTTTACGCTGTCCCATCCGGAAGCGCCGTTCCTTGCCGATCTCGCCTGGTATTTCGCCTCGATCCACTCGGCGGAATATGCAGACGCGATGCTGAAAGCGGGGACGCAGGAGAAGGTCGATATGAACCCGATCGGCACCGGACCGTTTGAGCTGGTGCAGTATCAGAAAGATTCCCGCATTCTCTACAAAGCGTTCCCGGACTACTGGCAGGGCAAGGCGAAGCTCGATCGGCTGGTGTTCAGCATCACGCCGGATGCCTCCGTGCGCTATGCCAAGCTGGAGAAGAACGAATGTCAGGTGATGCCTTTCCCTAATCCCGCCGATCTTGAAAAGATGCGCGCTAACCCGGATATCACCCTGGAACAAAAGGCGGGTCTGAATACCGGCTTCCTGGCGTTTAACACCACTAAAGCGCCAACCGATAACGTCAAAGTGCGCCAGGCGCTGGCGATGGCGATCAACAAACCGGCGATCATTGATGCGATTTTTAAAGGCACCGGCACGGTTGCGAAAAATATCCTGCCACCGGGCATCTGGAGCGCCGACAAAGATCTGAAAGATTACGACTACGACCCAGAGAAGGCCAAAGCCCTGCTGCAACAGGCGGGTGTGAAACCGGGTACCGAAATTGCGCTCTGGGCGATGCCGGTTCAGCGGCCTTACAACCCGAATGCGCGCCGCATGGCGGAGATGATTCAGTCGGACTGGGCTAAAGTGGGCATCAAAGCCAATATCGTCAGCTATGAGTGGGGCGAATACCTGAAACGCGTGCGCAGCGGCGAGCATCAGGCGGCGCTGATGGGCTGGACCACCGCCACCGGCGATCCGGACAACTTCTTTGGCCCGCTTTACAGCTGTACTTCTGCACAGGGCGGTTCCAACTCCTCAAAATGGTGCTATCAGCCGTTCGAGAAGTTAATCACCGAAGCCCGCGCCGAGCCGGATCAGGGCAAACGCACCGCGCTCTATCTGCAGGCACAGCAGATGATGCATGACCAGATGCCTGCGGTGATGATTGCGCACTCCACCATCTTTGAGCCGGTGCGCAAATCGGTCAGCGGCTATCAGGTCGATCCGTTCGGCAAACACATCTTCTATCAGGTTGATATTAAGCAGTAAGTGATTGCCGCTAAAGCCAGAGCCCCACTTAAGAGTGGGGCTAAGCTTATGCACTAAAGTCAGGGTTTATATGACCGCAACGATAAAGCTGCACTAATGTCAGGGTTTATATGACCGCAATGATAAAGCTCAACGCGAAGGGAACACGAGCAGAGGAGGAAAGCGTCCCGCCGCCCGGATAAAAACGCCGGGAGCGTTTTTGAACAACGCAAAGCGTTGGCCCGGCTACGGGCGCACCTCAGGGATGAGGTGCGTAATCGC
>NZ_LGYX01000036.1:0-2132 GCF_001264395.1 Pantoea sp. CFSAN033090
TGGGTCTTCCCCTGTTGTGGTGGCTGTTGTAGGCTTTTTGCTGTTTACCCAACAACAGGAGGAAAACCACTTGAGTAATGCTGCTGTTGTCATCAGGGAATACACTTCTGCTTTTCCTGACCCCATATCTATAAAGAAAGCCAGTGCTGTCGTTATCAGCCATTCTGATCTTGAGTATCGCGGATGGGTATGGGTAACGCTTCCTTCCGGTAAAGCCGGATGGGCTCCACAACAAATATTTACTCCCATTAGCACCTACGAAGTCATCTGCCTTGAAGACTATACGGCGCATGAATTATCAGTCAGCTCCAGCGAGAGAATTACTGTCATAAAGTCTCTTAATGGCTGGTTCTGGGCGCTCAAGAACTCCGGAGAATCTGGCTGGGTGCCGGAAGAATGTGTAAGTATTCTGGATGTCTAATTTTAATCCGGTACGCGTTTATGGACGAAAAATCCCTCTATGCCCACATTCTGAATTTATCGGGGCCGTGGCAGGTTGAATCCTTGTCCCTTGATGAAAATGCAGGTTCCGTTACTGTCACCGTCGGGATCGCTGAAAACACTCTGTTAACCTGTCCTGCCTGCGGTAAATCCTGTCCTGTTCACGATCACCGACATCGTCAATGGCGACACCTTGATACCTGCCAGTTCGCGACATTAGTTGAAGCTGATGTTCCCCGTATTAAGTGCCCGGAGCATGGCTGTCAGACTCTGCCTGTTCCGTGGGCGGGGCCCGGAAGCCGGTATACGCTGCTGTTCGAATCGTTCGTGCTCTCATGGCTAAAAATCAGCACCATTGATGCTGTCAGAAAGCAACTAAAACTCAGCTGGAATGCTGTTGACGGCATTATGACTCGCGCGGTTAAGCGCGGTCTTGCACGGATAAAAAAGCCGTTAGCAGGCAGGCATATGAATGTGGACGAGGTCGCCTTTAAAAAAGGACACCGGTATATAACGGTGATCTCCGATCGCGACGGGCGGGCGCTGGCCTTAACGGACGATCGAGGAACAGAAAGTCTCGCCGGTTACCTCAGAACGCTGACTGACGGGCAACTGCAGGCTATCAAAACACTCTCAATGGACATGAATGCGGGCTATATAAGGGCTGCACGCATCCATCTGCCCAGCGCAGTTGAGAAAATCGCCTTCGACCGCTTCCATGTGGCGAAGCAACTGGGCGAGGTAGTGGATAAAACCCGGCAGAATGAACATCCGCACCTTCCGGTAGAAAGCCGCCGACAGGCAAAGGGGACACGCTTCCTGTGGCAGTACAGCGAAAAATGGATGACCGAATCCCGGCTGGAAAAGCTGATATGGCTGCGGACACAGATGAAACTGACCAGCCAGTGTTGGGCGCTGAAAGAGCTGGCGAAGGATATCTGGAACAGGCCATGGAGCGAGGAACGGCGGAATGACTGGCAACGATGGCTGGCGCTGGCGGCCAACAGTGATGTGTCAATGATGAAAAATGCGGCGAAAACAATAGGTAAAAGGCTCTACGGGATTCTGAATGCAATGCGACATAACGTCTCAAATGGTAATGCGGAGGCACTGAACAGCAAGATCAGACTGCTGAGAATAAAAGCCAGGGGGTACCGAAACAGGGAGCGCTTTAAACTGGGCGTGATGTTTCACTACGGGAAGCTGGATATTAGTTTTTAATATTAATAAATAGTGTCTGGAAAAATTCGCCGCCACCATTCCGGTTTCATATCCTGGAAAGAATGAGAATCAGGAGAAAAAATGTCAGTGTGACATTGGTCAAAAACACCGGACAATAGAGCAACTACAGGACCGTCATCAATAGCACCAAGAGAACTACCACATCGCGGGCAAAAAGCCCTACTTGATGTTTCAGAAGAGCGGAACAAAGAAGGTTTACCTCCCTCACCAGTCCATTGCACATCTATGGACGAAAACTCCAGCCATACAACAGTCTGACTTCCTGTATGTTTCTGGCAAAGGTCGCAGGAACATGAGTGGGGGATTCCAGGATTAACTGCTCTGAAGCGTATAAACTGGCACAAACAACCTCCAGATAGCTGAGTCGTCATACATGATTCCTAATCCGCAGTTTGCATGTGAAAAATATAGCAGAAAAGTTGAACAGCCACTACAACAGGGGAAGACCC
>NZ_LGYX01000037.1:0-43454 GCF_001264395.1 Pantoea sp. CFSAN033090
ACCACAACAGGGGAAGACCCACGTATAAACAGTAAAATAAGAGGAGGAATTTTTATGCGCAATTTCAACAAAGTTTCCGCAGTACTGCTGCAGTATGGCCTGGGCATCAGGTCATGAATCCGGGTAACTATACTCCCGGGCTGACGTTGCTCTGGCCACCCATATTTACGCCCCGTGTCCGGGTGCCGCTGTATGCCGATCCGTGCGCCGCAGGCTTCCCCTCCCCCGCTCAGGATTATGTTGAGAAAGAACTCGATCTGAATGAGCTCTGCATCCGCCGGCGCGCCTCAACCTTTTTCGTGCGCGCCAGTGGAAACAGTATGCGGGACCTCGGTCTCTGCGATGGTGATGTCATGGTGGTTGACCGGGCAGAAGAGGCGGCTCACGGCGACATCGTGATCGCTGAGGTTAACGGCGAATTTACGGTCAAGCGTCTGCAGCTGCAGCCCAGGCTCGCCCTGCTGCCGATGAACCCGGCCTATCCGGTAATTTATCCGGAGGAGCTGCAGCTGCTCGGTGTGGTTACCTGGTTCTTCAACAGTACCCGAGCCCGCCGGAGGTGATCATGCCAATGTTTGGCCTAGCCGACGTCAATTCGTTTTATGCCAGCTGCGAAGCACTGTTTCGCCCTGATCTGCGCGGTAAGCCCGTTGTCGTCCTGTCGAACAACGACGGCTGCATCATCGCGCGCAGCGCCGGCGCAAAAAAACTGGGCATCAAAATGGGCGCACCGTGGTTCCAGATAAAAAATCAGGATTTTGCCGAGCGTGTGCACGTCTTCAGTTCAAACTACGCGCTTTAGTAAGTTAAGTGGAATGCAACATTGAGTGAGTAAACTTTAATCAGTAATAATGCTGCCAGAGGTGAACGCAATGCTGATTCCACCGGATGAACATTTCCTGTTACTGGCCGAGCGCTGGCTGAAACTGTTATCCAATCTGGGACGAGCGCAGGCTACGCTCACAGCCTACCGCAGTGCCCTCTACCATTATTTTGCGTTCTGCAGCCAGCGCAGGATCGAACCTCTAAAGGCCCGGTTTGAAGATCTGGCCGCTTACATCAGTCCTCAGCTACCCGGTATGCCTTTTCCCGCGGCCAGCGCCACGCTCCAGCTCCGCCTGTCTGCAATTCGCCTCTGGTATGACTTTCTGATGTATCTGGATCTCTGCACCGTCAATCCGCTCCCCCGCTCCGGCACGCCTGGCATGCCGAGTGCCGGCCGGGGGCTGGTTCCCCGCCTCGTGAAGTTGCCGCATATTCCTGACGATGCGCAGTGGCAGTCTTTTCTCTTTTATGCCGCCGCTTCACCGCTCCGTGACCGCCTGATGCTGGCATTAACCTACTACGGCGCGCTGCGGCGGTCTGAAGTCACCTCGCTGAGTATCGAAGACTTCGATTTCGCGCACCGTCTTATCCGTATCCGGGCAGAAACCACCAAGAGCCGGCGCGAACGGATAGTCTGTTACAGCCCGGCAGTAATGCCCGTGCTGGCAGCTCACCTCATGCAGATGAAGCGGACCGGAATTGCCAGAGGTGCCCTGTTCCGTTCCAGGTCCGATCGTAATCAGGGTGCGCCACTTACCATCTGGACCTGGAGTAAAACGGTACGGAAATGGGCGCTGGAATCCGGGATGCCGGATATCTCAACGCATACTTTCCGACACCTGCGGCTTACACACCTGGCCCGCGCAGGCTGGAAGCTGCACGAGCTTGCCACCTATGCGGGACACCGCGACCTGGCCACGACACAGATTTATATTCATCTTTCTGGCAGGGATCTTGCTGCCAGAATGGCAGGGGCGATAGAAACGGCAGACCTCAGGATGGCGAACCTTATTTTCTGCGCGGAGAAATAGCATGAGCCCACACACACCGATTGAAAGCAGCTGGCGTCCCTTCGACATGACTGAATACCGGCTTGAGACGTCGCTGACCTCCGCTGAACGGACGGCGCTGGTCAGCTCCCACAGCCGGTCCGGTATATTACGGATGAAGCCTGCGCCGGACCTCATCAGGCCCCTGACGGACATTGCTGCCGGAAGCGGATGCGGCAGCAAAATCACCGGGCTGGTGATGGCCGGATTGCTGCGCGAAATGCATGCAGCCGGCATGCCCTGCTGGTGCTGGCCTCAGGCACGGTGGCAGACGCTTTGCCGGGAAGTAAGGGAGGGCCGTCCGTTAATGGCCGCCTTTGCCTGGCATCTGGCAGATTTGCATGACCCGCTCAGCCTGCCCGATATCCGCAAACCCGCGCTTTATGCCTCTGCCATTTTTGGTCAGACTTTCTATCATCATGAGCTGCAACGGCTTACCGATACGCTGACGGCGCTGGGTTATGCCCCGGCCAGCCAGAAAAATCACATATCAGGCATACTCGCAACGCTGATGATAGTAAACAGGGATCCGCGGCTTGAGACATTTACGCCGGACCTGTTGTGGCAGGTCCAGTCCGGCATGGACGCAGGGACTTCCCGGTATGTCGGGCGGGTTTCACACGGCCTTGCCGCGCTGGGAATTATCAGCGCCCCGATGAGGATGCGAAACTATACAAAATGGTATGAAAAACCGGTGGAAGGAATCGATCCGGCCTGGGTACACTGGTGCCGGCGCTGGCGGGAAACGTCGGTGCTCAGGCCGCGCACCCGTGAAAGCCAGTACAGCTTTATTCTGCGCTGCGGCCTCTGGCTGACGAAGGAGCATCCGCAGGTTCGGGAACCGGCAGACTGGACGATGGAAACGTGCGCCAGCTTCATCGCGGCGGTAGGCCGGATGAACGTGGATGAACTCCAGCTGGGCACAGAAAGGGGCACCCGCAAATCGGTGCGCTCCGGCGAACCCATGATGCCGCATTCCAGGGCGCATTTTATCTATTCACTGCGCCGTTTTATGATTGATTACGAAAACTGGGGCTGGGGGCGCCTGCGCTTCAGCCCTGCCCGCCATCTTTCCACACCGGATACGTCCCTGTTCCGTCGCGGCGTCAACCCCCGTGTTATTGACGATCCGGTCTGGCTGAAGCTTATCTGGGCAAGCCTGAATCTGCGTCAGAAAGACCTGCTCACTGAAATACATTATCCGCTTGCCATGCTGCAGGCGATGGCCGTCATCTGGACCCATGCGGGGGTGAGGAAAAGTGAACTGCTCCGCCTGACCACCGGGTGCATTGCGCCGCAGGCGGACGATATAGTGAAGGAAGACGGCAGTATCATCCCGGCCGGAACGCTGTGCTACCTGCATATCCCTGCCGGAAAAACTTCAAAAGCCTTTGTTAAACCCGTGGCGGCCGTGGTGAAAAAATACGTCGATCTCTGGCTGGATGAGCGCCCGGCAGAACAGGCTATGCTAGCCGACGAGCGGACCGGTGAGAAAGTCCGGTTTCTGTTTCAGTACCGCGGTAAGCCAGCCGGCGGTGACATTCTTAACCGTACGGTGATACCAATGCTTTGCACACGGGCGGGCGTGCCTTCAGAAGACAGCGGCGGAACGATAACCAGCCACCGGGGACGGGCATCAGCGGTAACCGCACTGGCCAGCGTACCGCAGGGCATGTCGCTGTACGAACTGATGCAGTGGACGGGGCATTCAACGCCTCAGTCCACCATGCATTATCTCCGTATCCGCCCGACGCAACTGGCCGCCTCGTTCGTCAAAGCAGACAGGGTCGCTCACATGATCAGCGTGCTGATTGATCACGATCCTGAAGCCGCCAGCCTGACCGGACCCGCTACGTATTATGATTTAGGCGATTCGTACTGCACGAATCCCTTCTGGAGCAGCTGTAAGCACCGGATGGCCTGTATCGGCTGCGATTTCAACCTGCTGAAGGACAGCGCGCGCGGGCTTATACTGGAAAGCAAAGCCTCCGTCAGACGTTACCTTGAAGAAGTTCCGCTCACACCTGATGAGAGAGCCATCGTGGAACAGGACGCAGAGAAAATAGAACAGGCTCTTGAAAGACTGCCCCTTAAACCCGAAGGGTAAAAAGGACCACTTTGTGCCAGAAGCGGACATGACTGATTTAGGGCAGAGGGACAAATCGTAAATACAGCATGTTATAAGGATAAGTGGTAAGCTATGTTTATTCGAGTGAACTGTTGCTCAGTAATGGTACTGCCCCACTGATCGCCTTCCCATTCTTTCGACAATTCAAATCCGGATGATTCGTACAATCGTCTTGCCGTGGTAAGTTTATTAAATGTCCATAATTGTACTGAAGAGAAGTTTTGCTTATCACAAAATCTCATTGCCTCTGAAATAAGTTTTCTACCCAGTCCGCTTCCACGGCACCCATCGTCAAGGATGAACCAGCGCAGATGAGCTTCATTATTTCCCAGATCCTCACCGTCAATAGCAACTGAGCCGACTACGCGCTCGTTCATCATTGCTAGCCAGATCTGATTACATGGCTTATCCAGACGGGCCGAAAAATCAGCAAGGCCTGCGGCAACCTTTGCTTCAAAAAAATTGCCAAAGTTATGTTCTCTGGCGTAATAGCTGCCATGCATTTCTGTAATGCGGCCAATCATACCTGCATGATAACCCTGGACTATTTTGAAGCTGTTATGCACTTTTCCTGGGGTGTTTTCGCGACAGGCTTTCAACGCGCTGGCATATGAAGAAAGGCCCTTTGATACAGCTTCCTGGGTAACCGGATCGAGCTTATTGAGTGCTGCTGCTACACGTTGGTCAGCGTAAGCATTTATATTCTGCACGGTCTTTCTGCCCTTACCGGTGAGGCTGAGTAGCTTCGTCCTCGCATCTTCAGCTGAAGGGGTTTCTGCAAGTTCTCCTGACTCAATGAGTTTAGCTAGCATGCGGCTGACGCTGGACTTCTCTAGCCCCAAAATCTGTACTAGTTGAGCGGCTGTCATTGATCCATGCCTTTCAACTTCAAGCATGGAGTGAACGGCTGAGGGAGGATAATCCGTTGCGGCCAGATTTTGGTTCATGAACCCTAGCTCTCGCACCATTAAACGTGATGCTGCACGGATGTTTTTTATTTTCTGTTGTTCTGAAGTCATTAACGTTACCTTGCCATCATAGTTGCATCATACAACCATTTGCTTGGATGGTTTGTCAATCTCTTGTTCTGTGTCCGCTTTTCGCTCATAGCAGCCATTCAAATCCGAAATAATCCTGTAGATTTTCCATTCCACATAAACCACAGTATGTCTCAACGCGTAATGACCGCGCTGGAAGAGATAACGCCTCGCGTTGAGCAGTATTCCATTGACGAGATGTTCTTGGACCTGACCGGCATTGATTTCTGCGAAGACTTTGAAGATTTTGGCCGGCGCCTGCGCGTACACGTGCTGGCTACGACCGGCCTGATTGTCGGCGTGGGTATGGGGCCGACAAAAACCCTGGCCAAATCAGCACAGTGGGCCAGTAAGGAGTGGCCGCAGTTCCGCGGTGTATTAGCGCTGACGCCGGGTAATCCGAAGCGCACTGCTACCCTGCTGGCGAACCAGCCCGTGGAGGAAATCTGGGGCGTCGGCCGGCGCATCGGCAAGCGCCTTAATCTGATGGGCATTGAAAACGCACTGCAGCTGTCTCGCGCCCACCCTGCCCTTATCCGTAAAAACTTCAGCGTGGTGCTGGAGCGTACTGTACGGGAACTTAATGGGGAATCCTGTATTCCACTCGAAGAGTTTGTGCCGGCAAAACAGCAGATCGTCTGCAGCCGGTCCTTTGGCGAGAGAATTATGTCAAAGGTGTTGATGCAGGAGGCGCTGTGTCAGTACGCAACCCGGGCCGCGGAGAAGCTCAGAAAGGAACGCCAGTACTGCCGGCGCATCAGCGTCTTTATTCGCACCTCGCCGCATGCGCAGGGTGAGATATTTTATGGCAATAGCGCCGGTGAGAGCCTCACTATTCCGACGCAGGACACGCGTGATGTGACTGGAGTGGCCATGCGATCACTAGACCGCATCTGGCTTGAAGGGCGACGTTACATGAAAGCCGGGATCATGCTCGATGATTTTACGCCGAACGGGGTCAGTCAGCTCAACCTGTTCGATGAGAATAAGCCACGTGCAAATAGCGCACAGCTGATGAAGGTTATGGACGGGATCAATCAATCCGGGCTGGGCAGTGTGTGGTTTGCGGGTCAGGGTGTTAACACGGAGTGGGCGATGAAACGAGATATGCTGTCACCGGCATGGACAACGCGCTGGAGCGATATTCCGGTAGCGCGCGTGATGTAGCCGGTTTCAGGAGAGTGTGATGTGCGCCTGAAGCCCTGATTTCTCAAGAAGAGTACTACCAGAATTTACCAACAGCATAGAGAGGTCTGCACGGGCGTTTTCCACGGAATTATCGCTCGCGTGGTAGCCTGTCACCATGAGCAAGCTGATAAAGCCATCCCTTAAAGACAGGGCAGCGCCTTTGGACAGGACCCTTAAACATATCGGCTTACTGGGTAATCGTTGTGAGCATCACCCCCTACCCGCGCATATACGTCAGTAGTTCCTATATTCCATCAACACTTCTGCATTAAAAGTGGGCTGACGCGCAGTGGAACGAAACTCACGTTAAGCTATTACTCCCCCAAAATTATTTTCCTGTGTTATATTCCGTGTGATTGGCAGTGTTAATTACACGGGATTTAACGTGGGGTATTTATGGCTATAACACAACGAGCAACGCAAAGCGTTACCATGACCGTAGAACGTGACTTACTCAGCCGTGCGCGTGAGGCCGGAATTAATCTCAGTGCTACCCTGACCACGGCCCTCGACGCTGAACTTCGTCAGTACGAGGCAAAAAAATGGCAGGAGGAAAACAGCGAAGCACTGGAAGCTCTAAACCGCTTTCACGATGAACACGGTTGTTTCAGCGATGAGTACAGGACATTTTAAGAATGCAGTTCACTGTATACAGTAATACCGGGAAAAGCGCCGTCTATCCCCTGCTGCTCGATGTTACGAGCGATATTATCGGGCAGTTGAACCGCAGGATTGTGATCCCCTTGCTGCCTGTTGAAAAGTACCCGAGCAGCACGCGCCCTGAACGGCTGGTTCCGCTTATCAGACTGACTGATGACAAAGAATATGCCGTAATGACGCATGAAATGGCGAGCATTCCCACTCGTGCTTTGGGGGCTGTGTTCTGCGATTCATCTCTCTATCGTACAGAGATTAAAGCTGCTATTGATTTTCTTCTCGACGGTATCTAGTGACTCCTACGATGTGGCCCTTTGGGGTTCTAAGCCAGAACCCTATCTAAACAATCTCCCCCTAATGATCCATGCCTGTATTTTGTGAAACACAACGTGAGTTTTCGTTCTACTGAGCATCAGCCCCCTCAAGGTGATTTATTAACGTGATTTTTTCTTGTTCCAGCCGCCGTTGGCCAGAAATGCGGCGCGCGAAACGCAGGCGCCCCACAGCAGTTGCATACCTATTTTGATCAGTTCGCTGACCTCATGCATGAAGAAAAGCGGCACGATAAACAGCGTGCTCAGCAGGAATCCCCATTCAGCAGCGCTTTTTCTATCTTTATCACTCATCGAGCTCATCGGCTTAAAGCCCAAAAATGCAGATAGCATTATTTTTAACCTGTCCATAAAGCAGTCCCCCCATAGCCAGTAAGGCATCAAATAAGTATATAGTCATCTAATCATCTAATCATCTAATCATCTAATTACCGGTTTTTTTCCATCCAATCATTGATGAGTTCAATTGTTACATCAGTCATGTCTCTGTCCTGCTTCAAACATGCCAGCTTGAAGGACTTGTGCAGATCTTCAGGAATGTTCATCTGGAGTTTCTTTGTCGGCAAAACCGGTTTGTGGATAGCGTCAACCGCCTGCATTGTACTTTTGCTAGCACCGAGTTTCATTTTCATTGGCATAATTCCAGAATGTCGTTTGTAAGTACGTCGATTTCACCTTTGGCATTTGAATCGTCCGTATCAAAAACAGTGCCGCCATCCATCATTGTTTTAATGTAACTCTGCCTTTGCGTCGTTCCTGTCCGTAGCGCGGGAATGCCCGTATCTTCAATCGATGCCTTAAGAACGCTCAGCATTTTGGCTGTATTAACCTTTTTTGTTATTACAAATCTAGCCTTGATTGGTTGCAGTTCCTGCCGCGCTTCAATCACAGCAATGATGGCGCCACAGGCGGCAAAATCCAGCGGTGAAGGTGTTACTGGAATTAAAACCACGTCGGAAACCATGACTGCAGCAGCTGAAATAGCAGATATCGCAGCAGCACCATCTATGATTATGTAATCATATGATTTCAATGTTTTCCTTACTGAGTAGACTTCTTTTTCTGATCCTGCATCAGCTACGTCAAAGAGGCATTTATCCTCGTTGTACCAGTTTCCGATGCTACTCTGTGGATCAGTATCGACTACTATTACTTTGGCCCCCCTTTTTGCGATTGCTGTAGCTACATTTATTGAAGTAGTCGTTTTACCAACTCCCCCCTTACCGTTTAAAAAAGAAATGACTTTAGCCATAAACACACCTTTCAAATGTAAAAATTCGCCTCAAAAACCGTAATCCTGTAATCCTGTAATCCTGTAATCCTGTAATCCTGTAACTATACGTACGTGAGTTTAAAACTCAATAAAAAAGATTATGTGATTATAAAATCAATAAATCACATGATTATATAATTATGTGATTACACCCATTAACTTGATTTGTAGAGATGCAAGTAAGAAACTGATAAATAATAGATATTTTTAGAGGGCGTTACATTTGAAACAGATCAGATATTATTTTTGAGCATCGCAACAGCTTCCGTTCCGGGCATATGGAACTGCACTCTATGTCTCGCAGCCACATCCAGCGCAAACACCTTCGTGTAGACTTCAGTGGATTTCATGCTTTTATGTCCCATCAGGCTCTGCAGAGCCTTGAGCGGAATACCTGCATAGAGCATGTGCATGGCGTAACTGTGCCGGAATGTGTGTGGCGTTACCGGCACGGAGAACGTGACTCCGTCATCGGCAGCGGCAGCGACGGCTTCGTTCAGCCAGGTGCGCACCGTCCGGTCAGTCACCGTCCAGAGCCTGACCTTTTCGATCCGGCCTGTCTCCGGGTTGCGTCGCTCAAGCGGGATTTTCAGCGTGGCGACCATCATCTCCAGCTGGGCTACATACTGCGGATCGGACAGCGGCACCAGGCGGTGCGGCACAATACCGGCGGGAGCGCGTCCCGGACCGCGGGCGGCCTTCTCACCACGTTGCTTGAGCGTGGCCAGCTGCACGTAAGGGTAGGGCGGCGCCAGGCTGAAATCTCCCCGGGCCAGCGCAAGCGCTTCATTAATACGCGCGCCGGTATTCCAGAGGGTAGTGAACAGCATCTTGCGGTGCAGATCCGGCACATAATGAAGCAGCGCGCTGACCTCCGGAGCCAGCAGGTACTGCGGGTATTCATCGTGCTGCGCGGCCATCTGGCGCAGCGCGAGTGCTGCGGGATAATCAATTGCAACCGGGAGGGCAGCGGTGGCCGGTGAAGAATATCCGGCTGGCAGATACGTCAGGTCCCTGCCGTTACTCATGAGCGGGCTCCTCCTTACTGCACCATGCTGCCGGCTCGCCGGGTTTGTGTGTCACGTAGGACGGAAAATCCGTGATATCGGTGTCAGAGTAAGGGCTATAATGCTCCTCGCCCGCCATAGCGACTCTGAAGCTATTCAGGCCGTTTTTCACGGTTTCGGGCGGTGCGCCGGGCACCGTCAGGACCATACTGTCCGGCTCGATCCGAAGATAGACGCCGGCGGGTACGGCGCGCTCGCTCGAACGGAACGTCAGGGCCATGGCCTTTGCACCCGTCTCCTCATTAAGCCACGCGATTTCTGTGTCGAAATCCGTGAGGTTATCGTGGCGGGCGAGTACTTTTCCCCGGGTAACCACAGTTGTGTGTACTGCTGACCTTGCGTCCACCGGTAAATCAGAACGGCAGACAACAACGCTGCCGGGGGGGTAGGCGGTATCGAGACGCTGAGCCTCTTCCAGGGTAACGGCCCCGGCGCCGAAAGCCGTGCCGGCGAAAATGGCCGCCGTGCAGAATCGATGCGTGTTCCTTTTCAGTCTGTTCATTGTGTCGGGCCATTCAGTATCGGTAGTAACGGGTCTGTAATCGCCACGGGCAGCTGTGACGGCATAACTGGAGGGGCAAAAGAAGTAAGGCTGCTCAAGGTGCCATATCCTCAAATTCCGCATCTCTGAAATCTCGGTTATCGATTGCCTCTTTTGCAATTCGATGTCTTGCTATCCGCCATACCTCCCATAGGACAGGCTGTGCTGACCATTGAGTCGCATTAAGGCGCGTATCCGGCAATCCGGAAAGCCTGCACAGGCGTTTAGCCTGAATAGCTGCTTTCAGCCCCAGCCGAGCGTATTGATACTGACGCTCATGAAAATACTCGCTGTAGTCAGGTGGTGAATCATCATTCTCTCCGGCATATCTAATCATCCGGTTAGCCTCACCCTGAAGAACAGGAAGCTCCCGGATACGAAACATAAGCAGGGGATCTAAAACGCGCCAGTCGCCGGTTATGCCGTCCAGATTGATCTTCGGCTCTTCTACAGTGGGTTCCCTTTCACACTGCTTACCCGGAGCAGGCGGGACAAGCTCGCCATCATCCATCGCAACGCGGGCGCACTCTTCCGCAAATCGCTCAAGCATGAAAACCAGTTCAGTGGCGATGAAGTGCTCTTCGCGCCACCGGTTTTCCTCTGACGCCTGCTTTTCGCGGCGCAGAGTAAAACGGTGGGTCAGCATCACCGCCACAATCGCCGCGCCCGCCGTAATAAGCCCGGTAGCCACGTTGCCCCAGATTCCAGGCCCCTGATTAATAACCTGCACGGTAACCGGATTTGCCAGCCCTACTGCGCTGCTAAAGATAACGGTCACAGCCTGGGCTTCTGAAAGGGACGTTTGATTACAGAATCTTCAGGCTCTTCTGGAACCTTTATCACATCTCTGAGAACTGCTTCTTCTTTAACGACGCACATCTCAGGAGTAAGTAAATATCCGTCCGGAGGGCAGCTGCCCGTTCTGAGCGCCGTACTTTGCCAGTTTCCACAGAGATACCAGTCAAAGGGGCCACCGCGTCGTTCTGCAACCATAAACCCGTCGCGGTTCAAAATAAGTGGCAGAACCCACGCGCTTTCATGGCTGAGGCTGCCACCAACTTTATTCCACAGGTTACCGCCTTCTTTACCGGTTGATGAGGACAGCCATAAATCTGTATGGCCAGCGGTAACCAGCTTTTCTAAAACACCTCTGAAAGAATAGGGTCCCTTTCTCACAGTAGTTAAGATCATAATAATTCCAAATTGAAATAGTAAGCATATAAAATATTAAGTGCGCGTATAAATACTAAAAAACCAATTACACCAAGAACAATAAGCTTGGATATATTTTCATAATGCAATTACCGCATTACCCTATCCGCATGATCCGACTTTTTCCCGATACGGCAGTAACCGGAAGCGTAGCACGGCGGCGGGGCGGGGAAAAGCCCGGCACCGGCGCTCACGGCACGCGCCGGAACACTATATGCAGTGGTTAAAACAGATGGCAGAGCCACTACATGTAGTAAACTGCGCAGAAAACCGCCATCCTCACTCGAAGATCCGGTTCTGCCTTTTTCCGGATCCGGCCGGATGCGGAGACAGTGCAGCAGGCGGAGCCGGAAAAGATTTGGCGTATTTCAGTGCGGTTGGCATTTTTTACGCAAAAGTGATGCAAACAAACCTAATTGAATCAATAATGACAATGTGCAAATATCATTTGCCATAAACCATTTTCCGGCAGATGATATGTCATATTCTTCGATTACGGGAAATGCATCATGGTTGCTTCAACAGTTCCTGATTTGCCGCTGCCGGGTCGCGGCAATCTGCGCACCCTCACCGTGCGCAACATTCCCTCGGCCGTGGACGAGGCGATCACCGAGCAGGCCAGAAAAGCCGGACGTTCAAAGAGTGACTTCCTTCAGGAGTTTCTGGTGGCCACGTTCGGCGACCTGATCGGCAATTTTATCCGCACCAGTGAGCTGGTCGCGCTGATGGACCGTGAGATGGCGCGCATGATGGACGCCGAACTGAGGGAAAGCCCTTATGATGCCGGGCTGACGCTGGACGGCCACCGCGAGTTCTGCCGCATCTTGGGCATACTCAGCGAGGCCGATTTGCAGCGCATCATGATGGCGGGGGTGCCGCACCTGTCGGTGCGCGCGCGGCAGCTGCAGGGACTGACCCGCCTGTCGCAGGGCGCATCCCTCTACGCAGCCCTGCTGGCCGAAGCGGCAACGCGGGATGAGAAAACGCTGCTGACGCTGCACCGGTCACTGTTTCACATGATGGACGAAGAGCACTTTATGCGGGAGGCCGGAGAGTTCCGCGCCGCGATGCGGCTGCCGCCGCTGGAACGGGAAGCTTTCTGACAGGCTGAAACGAGTAAAGCCACCCCGAGGAGTGGCTTTTCCGGTACTGTTCCTGAAGCGTAAGGTTGCATCAGCATTGATCCGGCCCGAATTTAGTACTGCCGTGATGACGCCAAAAAGTTTTTTTAATCCCGCTATTCACTCTCCTGTATAACGTCGGAGCGTTCAGTCAATAACATTGCAAAAGGCTGAATAAAAACTGGTTTTGATAAGTGATCTAAAGGAATGCGATTATGTTGATTGAAACGCTCTATATTTCCGGATTCAGAAATTATCATGAAGCTGAAATTAACTTCAGAGAGTCAACGCTGATTATTGGTGCAAACGATATCGGGAAAACAAACCTCCTTTTTGCACTGAGACTTTTACTGGACAAAAGCCTGTCTGAGTTAGATCTGGAACCTAGGATTAATGATTTCCACATAGACCAGGATGGCGTACAGTCAAAGGAAATTGAAATAGTCGTCCGATTTGGTGAAGTCAGGGAAGATGCTGTCATCTCAAAACTGAGTGGATATGTTAGTGAGGATGATGAGCTTTATATTAAATATCATGCTTGTCAGTCCACAATGGATTTCACAATCAGCCTAAGCCACGACGGTTTAAGTTACGATGAGGTGCCAAACCGTTTTTATCTGAAATACCTTAGCCTGAAGTATATCAATTCCCAGCGAGACCTTGAGAAATACATCCGTCTGGAAAAAAAGCACCTGTTGAGGCTGGCACAGGATGTTCGCAGTGAAGAGCAGAGCCAAAGCGACGGCGAGGTATTCACCGTCCTGAACCATTTGCTGGCCGAGGTAAATGAAAAGGTTCGTGAGATCAGTTATGTGGCTTCGGCGACTTCAGAGCTTAATACCGAACTTCGTAAGTTATCTTACAACCATGAGCGGCTAACAGTACAACTGGATACGGGCGCGATAGGCGTGGACCAGTTCATTGAGAAACTTGAACTCAGTGCCAGCACTAACGGTAAAAAGCTCATGCTGGGTGGAGACGGGTTTAATAATCAGATACTTCTCGCACTATGGAAAGCCAAAAGCCTTCGAGAACATGATGTCACCAGTGAAGTTGTCATTTACTGCATTGAGGAACCGGAAGCCCACTTGTTTCCACATCAGCAAAGAAAGCTTGCTTCTTACCTTATCGAAAACCTGCCAGGTCAGTCTATTGTCACCTCCCACTCTCCCCAGATTGCCGTTAACTTCCGGCCTGACAGTGTTATCAGGTTATGTGCAAGCAAAGGTTCCACAAAGGCGGCAAGCAACGGATGCTCTGCCTGCATCAGTACAGCTTGGGACGAAATGGGATATCGGATGAGTATCATTCCGGCAGAAGCTTTTTTTGCCAGTGCGGTACTCTTGGTTGAGGGGCCTTCTGAAGTCATCTTTTATACTGAGCTTGCCAAGGCACTAGGTCTCGATCTCGATCTCCTTAACATCAGCATTCTGTCCGTCGATGGCGTGCAGTTTGAAGTTTACAAAAAAATACTGCAGGCCCTGCACATTGGCTGGGTGGCACGTACGGATAATGATGTGGCGAAGGTACCGCACAGGCAGGAGTGGAGTTATACCGGCGCAAACCGTGCGCTGACGCTATGCGGGCTGTCAAAAGGCGGACATGTTTCCCACGAAATCACGTCACGGGAACGGCATAATGAATGGGGAAGGGTTACTCCCCTCATTAACGCAAATGGGGTATTTCTTTCAATTACTGATCTTGAAGGCGACCTCTCTTATGATTTTACTGCTCACCTCCTGGATTTCTCAGGAGCAGCAGATGCTGATGCTGCGGCTGATTTCCTTCGGGACAAGAAGGCGATAAAAATGCGGGCATTACTGAAGCACAAACGGCAATTTTTAGCTGAGCTGGCTGATAAAGATATTGCCCGTCCACTTTTAGCAGTGCAAAAACTAGTGCGGGGTGAGAAATGAGGCTGACTGCTGAACAACAGGATGCTGTGGAATTTACGGAAAACCTCGTCATCACAGCCTGCCCGGGAAGTGGTAAAACAACAATTCTTACCCATAAAATTTCCCAGGTGCTGACAGATTGCAGAGCGCATCAGGGCGTGGTCTCTTTATCTTACACAAATAAATCCAGCGATGAACTCAAGGCGCGGTGTATAAATTTAAGCAAAGACATAAAGGCTAGCTTTTTCGGGACAACAGATAAGTTTTTACTGAGCGAAATAGTGATACCTTTCATAAAGCATATATGGAGCTGTTCGTCAACGGGGCCGGAAGTAATTAAAGCCAGCAACTTGGATGCGGAGGATAGGGAAATACTTACCCCGTATTACATGCCCGATAATTTGCCAGAAAATAACACAGAGCATGGTATGGCCGCTCTGGAAAGACTGTATGAACGGGGCGTAATTATACTTGAAATGGTTCCTCTCATGGCTTTATACATCATGAGTGAATCTCTCGCGTGTCAGCGATATTTAAAAGTCAGATATAAAGGGGTATTTGTTGATGAATATCAGGATACAGGCTTCTTTGCTCACCAGGTATTCAGGCTACTCGCGGGATTGAACATTAAACTTACTGTAGTCGGGGATGTTGACCAGTCCATTTATCTCTATGCGCATCGCAGCGCAGACTCTCTCAAAGATTTTATCCGCCACCCTGATTTCACTCATAAACAGATCACTTTGAATCATCGATGCCATCCTTCAATTATTAACTATGCAAACCGGTTGAAAGATCCTGAGTGCATGCTGCTTGATAGCGACAGTCTTGTGGTTTATCACAAAAGTGTGACAGGAGATCAGGCCAATATCGCTGCCTGGATTGACGCCCAAGTGGCAGGATTAAAAAAGCATTTTTCCATCGAAAATAATAAAGATATTGCCATACTAGTCCGGAGCAACCTGTGTGCTGAGATGATTGCCGACAATCTGAGAACGGCCTCAAGAACATACCTGGACGATAACTTAAGTAAGGCCGGAGATAAGGTATCAGGACTGGTTAAAGCATTGCTGCATTACAGATACGATAAAAAAACAACGGCTCAGCTTGTCCTTGATGATTACCTCAGCGCTGTTGCCAAACGGAGCGACGTAGTTCTGGCCCGCAAACTCATCCGGCAGGTACGTGTCACTTCTGATGCCAACCTGCCAGAAGCTATCAGACTGGCTGTTTTTTCATGTACCGGTTGTGAACTCAGTGAGACTCACATTACCGGAATAAACGATGCGCTTACGGTACCCCGCATTAAAAACAACTATTTGCATGTCCGGGACGATGAGGTCCAAATCATGACGTTGCACAAATCAAAGGGGCTGGAATTTGACGTTGTAATGCATCTGGATCTGTATGACTGGGTGTTACCCGCAAGGGAGTATGTCAAAGGCAGCTACGATGTTGTTTTTCAGAATGAACAGCAGTGTCTCAACCTCCACTATGTTGGCGTTACACGCGCCAGAAAGGGAGTGATTCTGATGCATTCGACCAAGCGATACAATGCTAAACGAGAGTTAAAAACGGGAAACCCCTCTCAGTTCCTTACTAGGCCGGGACTGAAAGGTTTATTTAAAGAATTATAACAACGCTGCTCCAATATTACTGAATAGCCATGGATATCAGAAAACCGTTGAGCGGCTTTCTGCGTCAGAAATACGGGTGCACTACCTGGCGCTGGGAGGAACTGACCTTACCAGTCCGGCTGGAAAGATGACAATGCAGGGAATATCTGCAGTCGCTGAATTTGAGCAAGATCTACTATTTGAGCGTACGTATGCTGGTATTGTGCGGACTAAGGCATCCGGTAAGCATTTCGGTCGCCCGCCAGCTCTGGATGACGAAAAAAAGAAAGCGGTGTTGCTGCGCCTTAGTGAAGGGAAAAGTATCAGTGCCATCGCCTGTGAATTCAACACTACCCGTCAGACCATCCACAGAGTAAAAGCGGCAATTTTAGAAGAAAATCTTCATCCATGAGCAGCTCTTAGAATACCTGCTCGCTTTTGCCATAACAGATGTTGCTAACATCAGTTAGTATTAATAAATAGGAGCCGTTCGATGATTGAGATTTACTTAAACGCCATAGATGTTGAAGACATAAAGAGTATCCAGCAGGCAGAAGATATTGACATTGTAGTATTTATTCCTTTAGAAAGTGTAGGTTTTTCTAGCTCATATATTGACTTATGTGATGATTATCTTGAGGCCATATGGGCAGGAGAAAAACTTGCAGGTGCATGCCAGCATGCCAAGGTAGTTTATGCAAATGACAACAATAAAAACAAAAAATTTTTTAAATTGACTTTAACCAATCCAAATGATGACTTCTATGAAGTATTACGAGATTGTATAATTCTTTATAAAAGGTTTGATGACACTATCTCAAGCGATCCTCCAGAAGATTATAATAGACTTAGGGATGATGTTCTCTCTTTAGAAAAAAATTTAGATAATCTTAACGTAAAATTACCTATCTTACTTGATGACTATTATGCAAATTTGATAGGTGGTAAATACTATGAGATGAGGTCTGATGCTCCTGATGATTATCGTAATGAAATTATCAAATACCCTGAGAGAGCTTTGGGGTTCTGGGTAAGCGCATACAGTAGTATTTTAGGTGTTAAATGTTATGCATCGTCAGATTCTTGGCTTGTGCCAAAGTCAATCGATTTAAATAAGTTTTTTGAAATTACCGGGCAAAACTATACCTTTGATAAATTTACGCTTTCTGGCATTTTATTGCTAAACGGTGTTTCTTACGCCACATCCGATTTAATAATATCTTATTTCCCTATGCGACAATATTTTAAATCTAGGATATGTAGTAGCATTGAGTTATCAAGAGATGAAGATCTGTGGCCCCCAGACCCTTTTGATTGGTCTAATGCAACGTTCACATACTCACCTTATCTTAATCATCTTAGAGATAAAATAGAACACAATAGTAGTTTGTTAGCTCCGGCACCTACTTCTGGAAATTGTTATGTTGATTTAAACGGAACTTTAGCTTTAGTTGATGATGGAGAATTCTATCATCTCCTTTATGACACTTCTGAATTAAATTCATCGCAGATGAAAGACCTCAATGCGAAATTGGCAGACGCACTTTTATTTACTGGTGTAAATATAGGATATTCTGATCAGCTTACACATGACTGGTCTAAAATTGATGATGAGCAATTCGAAAGGCTTTGCTATGATATAATATATAGTCACCCTCGCTTCAATAGTGAAACTATTAGAAAATTGGGCAACTCGCGTTCGCGTGATGGCGGCAGAGACATACAAGTCTACGATATTCCTACCGACCGACGCGTAGCTCCAAAGAAATGGATTTTTCAGTGTAAACTGGTTAAAGGTAAAGGATCACTTTCCGCATCAAAGCTTATAGATGTAAGTGATATGCTTGATTTATATGATGTCGAAGGCTTCGGTGTTTTAACTAATACTACAATTGATGCTACTCTTTATGACAAAATTGATAAAGTTTGTTCAAAAAGAGGTATTGAACAGCTCAATTTTTCAGCTCTGGAAATTGAGAAGGAACTAATAAGGAAGCCGTATATAAGAATAAAGTATTTTAAGTAATTTCACTTTATTCTTATCCCTTCCTGATTCTAGCTGGCCCCAGTTGAAGGCTAACCACCTTCAACTACCTTACTGGCTGTTTATGTATAATTATGAAAAAATGGCGAGACGTGTTTCAGGGTAACAGAGGGATGCTTATGTCGGTTTTCCATAACTGGCTGCTTGAGATCGCTGGCGGGAATTACTTCGTTTACATCAAACGCCTTTCCGCCAATGATACCGGCGCAACAGGTGGTCACCAAGTCGGGCTTTATATTCCTTCCGGTATAGTTGAAAAGCTATTCCCGTCTATCAACCATATCCTTGAGCTCAACCCTTCGACCTTTCTCACAGCACATGTGTCATCCCATGACTGCCCGGACAGTGAAGCCCGGGCGATTTATTACAATGGCCGGTATTTTGGAAAAACCCGAAACGAGAAACGGATCACACGCTGGGGAAAAGGCAGTCCACTTCAGGACCCAGAAAATACCGGCGCCTTGACGCTTCTGGCTTTCAGGCTTGATGAGCAGAGCGGTGACAGCACGACTGTAGACATCTGGGTCTGCATCAGCCCAGACGAAGAGGACATCATTGAGACAGCTATCGGTGAAGTGATCCCAGGCACGCTTATATCCGGGCCTGCCGAGCAAATTTTGGGTGGTCTGTCTCTACAGCAAATGCCCGTTAATCATAAATACCTTATCCCGGAGAACTGGCAGCAGCGCTTTCCGTCCGGAAATGAAATTATTCAGTATGCCGCCGGCCATTACGTGACAAAATCTGATGACCCGGATGAGCAGCTTATTGACCGTCGGCGCGTCGAGTACGACATCTTTCTGCTGGTAGAGGAATTACATGTTCTGGACATCATCCGGAAGGGATTTGGCTCTGTGGATGAGTTTATTGCGCTGGCCAACTCCGTCAGTAACCGGCGTAAATCCCGGGCAGGAAAGTCACTGGAGCTGCACCTAGAGAACCTCTTCATTGAGCACGGGCTGCGGCACTTCGCCACGCAGGCAGTAACGGAAGGCAATAAAAAACCAGATTTCCTGTTCCCTTCAGCAGAGGCTTATCACGACGTTGAGTTTCCCGTGGAAAATCTGCGCATGCTGGCGGTCAAGACCACCTGCAAAGACCGCTGGCGCCAGATACTGAACGAAGCAGATAAAATACCGCAGGTGCACCTGTTTACACTGCAGGAAGGGGTGTCTCATGCACAGTACAGGGAAATGCAAGAGGCGGGAGTCAGGCTGGTCGTGCCGTCATCGCTGCACAAAAAATACCCGGAAGCGGTAAGGCCTGAATTAATTACGCTGGGTGCGTTCATTGCTGAGCTTACAGGGCTTTACGCGGACCTTCCGTAGGTAAACTACCGGCATATGTTGCCGGTAGTTTCACTCAGGCCTGTTCAGCCTTATCAGCCTCGACAGAAACTGCTTTCAGAATATAAGGTTCCAGCAGTCTGGCAACGGCTTCAAATACCGGCACCACAACAGAGTTACCGAACTGCCGGTATGACTGCGTGTCAGAAACCGGAATACGGAAGGGTTTGCCATCTGGCTTTTCAAAGCCCATCAGGCGTGCGCACTCTCGGGGGGTCAGCCTGCGCGGACGACGCACCTGGTTTTCTTCGTTCACAAAGTCTGTTTCACCCATAGCCATATCCCAGCCGCGGTCTATCAGAATTTCAGATCCGTCTTTGTGATAACGGGCAGAAAGTGTGCGGGCAACGCTTTCCTTGTTTTCAGGATTAACGAGGCCAAAACCGAAGCCGTTTCCTTTAGCCGCATGCTTTTTGGCGTAGTTATAAAGATACTCCCAGAGTTTCGGCGTCAGGATATATTTACTATCAACCACAGGTTCCAGCAGCTCGCCAAATGACGGGCGTTGTGCTGGGTAAAAACGACTGACGTCGCGCAGGGTAAAGCCCTTGTGAATATTCAAGTCGCGGCGAAAACCGACTAGAACGATACGTTCCCGGTGCTGGGGCAGGAAGTGCTTTCCGTCGATGACTTTGGGATCGCTTTTGCCTGCATCCGCCGCATCCGCAACTTCATAGCCCAGCTCGTCAAGCGTCTCCATGATGACTTTAAATGTTTTTCCCTTGTCATGACTTTTAAGGTTTTTGACGTTTTCCAGCACAAAAATGGCCGGCTTTTTGGCCCGAATAATACGCGCCACATCAAAGAAAAGTGTTCCCTGCGCCTCACATTCAAAACCATGCGCACGACCAAGCGAGTTTTTCTTGCTCACGCCAGCAAGGCTGAACGGCTGGCAGGGAAAGCCTGCCAGAAGCACATCATGATCCGGCACGTGCTCATCAATGTAGGCATAGGCATCGGTTTCTGACACTTCAGGGTTGTCACTGAGTGTGACTTCCCGGATATCGAGATTGAATTTGTGCGCCTGCTCGTCATTAAACCAGTTGGCTTTATACGTGCGCACCGCCTCTTTATTCCACTCGCTGGTAAAAACGCATTGGCCACCAATAGCCTCAAAACCTTTTCGTATACCACCAATGCCGGCAAACAGATCAATGAACCGGAAGGCATAGTCCGGGTGATGTGTTGGCGCTTCCGGCAGCATTTTTCGCAGAAGCATCTCTTCGGCTGACGTCAGCGACTTAGGTGAACACTTACCATTAATCCAGCGATTAAGAGTTTCGCGAGTCCACTCGTTTTTGCCGACTTTCCTGAGTAACTCGGCCACGTACTTCTGATCATAGATTTCCAGCACCTGCTTAATCAGCTTTTTATCATTTTCCTGCCGTAGCTTTTCATCTACCTCTGCTTTCTCTAGTAGATCCTGCGCCAGCAATTCAAATTCAGACATAATGCCTCCAAATGGGTCTTATGGGTGAAAATGTATCACTCATTTGACCCAGAGGGAAAGATTAATCTGGATATTTAAACAGTGTCTGCTAATGATTGTTGCTATCTCTTAAAATTACTTTTTAGTGAGACTTGGAGCTGGAAGCTGAACACGGTCTCGCAGGACGCATAGAAATTATTGGCGTCAGCAAGTGCAAACACGCTTTGTCTCCGGCTTATTAGAGCTTATACGCACCATAGTGTATCTGAGGAAGTTATTCAGTCACTAAGTGGATGAGTGAAACCGAGACCGGCGATATCGGTCAGCGCATAGGCCACAACACCCCATACCGGCAGCTCCTGACTTTCGTCCAGAAGGGTAATGGTCTCATCGCCTTTAAGCTCCTGAAGAGCCGGAACAGGGTTTATAAGCAGTCTGCGAAGCACAAGCTCTCCATCAACTTCAGCCACTATGATGTGCCTGTGCTGAGGTGTAAGTGTACGATCAATTGCGAGAACTGAATCCATGCATAATGCCAGCTTCAGGGTAATTGCTGTCGCTTCTAACAAGGAACGTTGAATGAGGTGATAACGAGACTAAGTCGCCCAGGCTGAGCCGCTGTTCTGCAAAGTTTTGTGCAGGATTCTGAAATGCCATTGCAGCTCCAATGTGCAGATATTCAAAGGGATAGAGGTTTTTTATCCACATATCCATTCGATAGATCAATTCTTTTAGATCATATATAGATCAAGTAGAGATCAATAGAGATCACCGACACTGTAAACGACTGTTAAATATAAAAAAAACACCATTATTGGCGGTCACTTTCATAAGAATTGCGGTCACTTTCATAATAAAGGCGTTTACTTTCATAACCTAGGCGGTTACTTTCATAACCTCAAAGCGGTCACTTTCATAAAGCTGGCTAATATTTGCTCATATGGTGTGGATAAATGGATAACAATCAGGAAAACAATGAGATAGAGAGTCCTTTTTGCATAGTTAAAAAAGATACAAACACAAGTTATGAACTGACCCCTAACAGTAATAAGTCAGTTCAGCCTGTTGCTTTGCTTCGTCTCAGCGTATTCACTCCTGTAGCACCAAAAGAGAAGGGTAAGCGCGACTTTCTGATTGATGCTTCTGAAGAACTATCCAGTCTGGAAGTTGCAAGGCAGGAAGGTTACACCGATATAAAAATACAGGGGGCAAAGCTAAGCATGTCCACTGATTTTAAAACATGGATTGGTGTCATTTCTGCCTTTTCAAAGTATGGTTATAGCAGCGAAAAAATCACGCTGCCTTTCTCTGAATTCGCTCGAATGTGCGGCCTCAAACCCACTGATATCAACGGACGAGCCCGCGCACGCTTGCATGATTCTCTTTTTAATCTTTCTAGTGTAACGCTCTCTTTTCGTAGTAAAAATTCAAAAAAATCTCTTGTTACCCATCTCGTTCAACGAGCAGTTCTTGACTATGAAACCGACCAGGTTGAAATTGTCGGCGACAGTAGTCTGTGGGAACTTTATCGTTACGATCATAAGGTATTACTCGGTTTAAAAGCGCTTTCAGAACTGGCACGGAAAGAGGCGGCGCAGTCACTCTATGTTTATCTGGAAAGCATGCCAGCAGGTCCCTTGTACATATCAATGAAACGCTTTCGTGAGCGCCTGGCGCTTGAATCGCAGATTAAAGATCAGAACGCCATAATCAGGCGTGCACTACGTGATCTGGTAAGGATAGGCTACCTCGATTTTACCGAGTACAAAAAAGGTCGGGAAATCATGTTTGTTATCAATAGCCGCTCCCCAAAACTTCAGGCGATCGGACGAGCAGTTAAGAATTAGCGGTTACTTTCATAAGGCAGGCTCCATAAGGTAGGGCGCTTTCATAAGACAGGCCTGTTAGGTAGGGTGCTTTCATAAAAAAGGTGTCGAGAAAGCTCTAAAGCGGTTCAATAGTTATGAAACTAACCGCCTTTTCAGTCCCTCTTATGAAAGTAACCGCCATAATCAGATTCTCCATCATTGTTCTTATGAAAGTAACCGCTTTGAGGTCAGGAAAAGACCTCACAAATGGTCAACAGCGACTCGAATTATGAAAGTGACCGCCTTCTCGTTAAGGACACGTTCACAATGGTCTTACAGGCTAACGGCTGCAGCTAAATTAGTTCATGAAGATAGGCTGAGGCCTGGCTGTCAACGGAATATCCAAACCATGACGAAAACAGTTCATATCTATTCGACAGGCAGCTGCAATGGGCAGACTCGTGAAGGATTCGCGCGTGTACTGATAGAGCGCGATAATGAGAAAAGGCCACTGATGTTTCATTATCACGACACAACTTCAAAACGCAGTTTGATGCAGGGACTTATCGATGGTGCCTTGCAGTTGGATGAACCCTGCCACGTAGTGCTTGTCACTTCATCAAGACTTGCTCTTGAGAAAGCTGCAGTAGGTGAAGGACCTAATCGCGATCTTATCTACGAACTGTATCGCGTTCTTACTTCTAAAGGCTGTACGTATACATTCAACTTCCGCGAAGGGCAGGGGAAAGTGCTAAACAAATATATCCTTGCAGCCGGACGTTAACCTATGTATCGACTGCTCTGCAGGATCGTCAGCCGGCCAAAATCATTACTCGCTATCAATAGGTCGTTCCTGAATGGCAATCCCCGTCGTCCCCTAGAGAATACAAACCCTTTTTGCCGACGATGGCAGGTGCGTGAAATGTAACTTATGTTAAATGATGACGGAAATAGCCACATCGGTTCCCTGCCGTATTGACGGTGTTTTATGATTCCATCACTCATCGGGCTATGCGAAGTGCGACGAAGAATGATTATGCTTCGATTATTAGAGATCGTACGATGAAGCAGTATATCCGAAAAAATTAAAAATAATCCGAACGGCTACCTGCAGTTATTGCAGATCTGTTCGCCATCAATACAGACGATTTTCTGCCTGTGGTAACATACAGCGGTTATTTTTCAGAGCCGGGACTGATGAAGAAGAAGAAGAAAAACCGCACACCTACTCCTCACGATGCCACGTTCCGGCAGTTTCTTACCCACCCGGATGTCGCCCGTGATTTCATGGAACTCCACTTACCCGCAGAGCTGCGTGCTATCTGTGACCTCAGTACGCTAAAGCTGGAATCCGGCTCGTTTGTCGAGGATGACCTGAGGCAGTACTATAGCGACGTGCTCTACAGTCTGAAAACCACAGCCGGTGAGGGTTATGTCCACGTGCTCATCGAGCACCAGTCTTCACCCGATAAACACATGGCTTTTCGCCTCATGCGTTATGCGGTGGCTGCCATGCAGCGCCACCTTGAGGCGGGCCATAAGAAGTTGCCACTGGTGATACCCGTGCTGTTCTATACGGGTAAACGCAGCCCGTATCCTTACTCCACCCGGTGGCTGAATGAGTTTGATGATCCGGCGCTGGCAGGCAAACTGTACAGCAGCGCTTTCCCGCTGGTTGACGTTACCGTCATTCCTGATGATGAAATCGCCGGCCATCGCAGCATGGCCGCCCTGACCCTGCTGCAGAAACATATTCATCAGCGGGACCTGGCAGAACTGACTGACCGGCTGGCGCCCATTCTGCTGGCCGGCTATCTGTCTTCATCACAGGTGATATCGCTGGTACACTACATTGTACAGGCAGGCGAAACAGCCGACGCCGAAGGCTTTGTACGCGAACTGGCACAGCGTGTGCCGCAACACGGAGACGCACTTATGACCATCGCACAACAGCTCGAACAGAAGGGCATCCAGAAGGGTATCCAGAAGGGTATCCAGTTAGGCAGGCAGGAAGGCCGGAATGAAGGCAAGCTGGAAGTTGCCCGTACCATGCTGCAGAACGGTCTTGACCGTAATACCGTCATGAAAATGACCGGACTGACTGAAGACGACCTGGCGCAGATCCGCCACTGACTTATTAGCGGCCTCTCCGGCCGCACTGCTGCTCCGCCAGGTACATCCGCCCTGGGTCTTACTGCCCCATCGTCAGTTCATATTTTTCTGCCGTCAGCACATAAAGCCCGGAAGGCCCATCAATAGCTATCTGCCATCCACAGCGGTTAAGAAGCGTTTCCAGCCCCTGCACGCGCCCTGTCAGTCGCGCCATCACCGGTGCGACCTGCTGGCCGTCATCGTCAAATGCAGCATCCATGCTGCTCCGGGACAGATAAATTCCGTTTACGCCAGCGTTCAGAACAGCGGCATGCCTTCCTGACCACTCCCGGTCGCTGAACAGCTGGTAAGCCCAGCACATATCTTTCGCCATCTCCAGGGCATATGTCAGACGGAACAGATCATTCTGCCGGGACAGCTCGCCTGTGCAGGAACGCCAGAGATAGTCGAGCTTGCCGGCAAGCTTTGCGGCAACGCCATACTGGCGCCCCTGCGTTAGCAGCCACTCAATGTCGGGCGCCACCTCACGGGAAAAGCGACGCTGCTTCAGGGCGGTTGCAAGCCAGCGTGTCAGAAAGAGATTTTCCTGAGCAGCAGAGCAAACGGTACCGTCCTGACGTGCTAATGCAAGGGCTGCCAGAGCGCACCAGGCCAGATGACCAGATTTATGTGTCAGCGTCACTGTAGTCTGTCCTCCTAATAAATCATGTACGGAAAATTTACTTAATAATTGGTAGAACAATAAATATTGTGCTCTGTATGCCGCTTAGCGGCATGGAGGCGCCAGATGATGTCAGAGCAGGATATTGGTCATACGGCGCCGTACGCCCGGCGTAGGCGGTTACGGACTGATATGTAACGCGACCAAACCTCATTCTTGTATCTAACATTATGTGGTTATTAGCTACCATCACACGAAGCAGAGTGAGCCAGTCCCCTCCCTGCGGACGATTTAATTATCGATCCCGTCTGGCAGCTTATGCCCCCCTTTTTCACTTTTCACGCCAGCACATTTTGTTGAACGGTTACTGGGTGCCCGACTCCGTATATACAAGGCTAACAGGCGAGACGGCCATTGTGAGAGGAGAATTGCGATGTTTCCTGTAGGCATAGACGTAAGTAAAGACACTCTTGATCTCTGCATACTGTATTACGTCATAAAAGAACGAATACGGGGAAAAAGATAAAAAATGACCGCAGCGCGGTAGCCAGTATATTCCGCTGGCTGCTCCTGCAGCACAGCGGACACGGTGACTTTGACCTGGTTATGGAGGCGACGGGTGTTTACCACGAACGCCTTGCTTTGTCGCTGCATGAGGCCGGGTCATACGTTTCGCTGGCCAACCCAGGTCTGATTCTGAAATGACTGCTGGCATCGGCTCTTAGTGAGGTATTCATGCTGATAGCACAGATAACAGATATCCACGCCGCTCCCGATAATGATCATCTTCAGCGCTTCGGGCAGGCGCTGTCGTGGCTTGAACAGGTGGGGCCGGACATAATGGTTCTGAGTGGTGACCTGACAGACGGGGGCTGGGATGAGGGATACGAACAGATAGCTGCGCAGCTGGAAAAACAGGCTTACCCCTCCCTGCTGCTGCCCGGTAATTCAGACGATCGAAGCTATATGCGACAAACGTGGGGTAATGAGCGCTGGTTGCCTGACTCACCGGGAGAGTTGCTGCACTTCAGTTATAACGCGGGCGTAATAAGCCTGGCGGGCGTGGACTCAACCGTCAGCGGACAGAGCTATGGATCACTTTCGGGACGTATGGGATGGCTGGAAAAGCAACTTGGCGAGGCTGATGGTGCTCCGGTTCTGCTGTTTCTTCACCATCACGTTTTCCCTTCCGGCATACCCACTCTTGATGAAACGATGTGCAGGGGACTGAATGAGTTTGAAGACCTGATAAGAAGATATCCTGACAGGATACTGGCTGTTTCTTCAGGACATGTCCACCGACCTGTTGCTGGCAACTTTGCGGGGATCCCGGCAAATATCTGTGGTTCGGTCTGTCCAGCCAATCCATTATGGTTCGGGTCAGCGAGTGTCCCGCCAGTCAGAGAAAACCCCATGCTGATGATTCACCGGTATGATCAGGGGAAAATCAGCAGTCACCATGTCTGTACCTGATTATTTATCCTCTGAGATAAGAAAGCGTTTTGCCTGACGCTTTCATCTTTATCTTTATATTCTTCTGTCTAAAGGGCAGGGAAAAAATTAATTAGGCTCTACATAAATCTCATCTGCCACCTCTAAAATATAAGAAAAACAGAGGGGTGATTATTAAAAAAGCAGGAATTATGAATAACCAATCGTACGTTTGTAGTAAGAAACCAAAAGGTGCAATCATGACAAACATCACTATCTTATTTACTGTAGCAATAGTAGACAATGTGACAGATCGCAGACTGCTTTCAGTATGCGACACCATCCTGGCATAAGAAATAATTTGAACAAAATTGATATAAAAGAAGATAATACAGAGGAAAAACGCTGACATGTAGATATTGTTAAAATAAAGAGAAGACACTGATGAAATTATAACCAAAAGGAAGAATATAAAATGAAATCTAGCATTAGAAGATGAAGGTAGAGTCTCTGTCACAAAGCCCGTTGCGGACTGTGCAAGCATAATTAAAAAGAAAACGATACCGAGAATTATAGCCTGACCGTCTTCCGGTAGATCTTGTCCTGCTATAACCTGCCAGTATTGAATGAGAGACTGGAGGAAGAATGAAGATATAATGACGGTTAATAACGTTAACAATCCTGTACGACCTGCGAAAACCTGCCGGATACTATTACATAGCATGGTGAAGGAAAAAAACTTTGATTTTTCCTCACTTTTAAATTGACGATCGGAAGGTAAGAAGGCTGACATTAAAAAAATCATAAACATTAATAAAGCTGATATAAATATAGAAGACTTCCCTATATAAAAATAAGCAGTCGCTCCTATAAGAGATGTCACCCCCATAAACATAAACTGATATTTATAATATAAGGAAAATATTTTTTGGGAAGAGATATTATTGTTCTCATTTTTACTATGATCATAAAGATAACTATCAAATGTACCACTCATCATTCCCAAAGATAAGGCGTTGAAGAGTTCGGCCAGCATGAAAAACCAAAAATTATCTGCCACTGCCATAGTAAGCAGCCATGCAGAAGAGAAAAGTATACTGACGCTGATTGAAAACTTTCTGCTATAGCGGTCAGAAAAATAAGAAAGGGGTATATCCAAAAAGACGATAATGATTCCCTGAAATGTCTTTAGCAGGCCTACCTGGCTAACGGAAAGACCATTCTGGAGCATATATATAACAGAATATGCACCAATCAACATCCTTACACCGGAGTACATTATGCCAGTGAATCTGACGGCTGCACTGCTTTTAAGCACAATTATTCTCCCTACATAATCAGAAAAACTAACGCTACCATCCGGTAGCGTTATCGTTCATTCAAGGTACAATATTTTCACCATTAACGCGTGGAAGCAACTGGAAATCCTGAATATCATTTTCTCTTGTTACCCACATTAAAAATCTTTCAATCCCCATCCCAAAGCCTGCGGTTCTTACTGGATATTCCTCTTTCATTCTGATGTACCACTCATAATCATCAGGTGCAACCTGATGTTCTTCGAGTGCTTTTCTCACCCCGGCGCCATCACTATGACGTTCACCTGCTCCCACCACCTCGCCAATACCAAATAATAAATCTGCATTCAGTGCAGAATGTGGTTTGTTGGGATCCCTGCATTGATAGAATGGAACACTCAGAATGTCATAGTTAGTTACCCATACAAACCCACCAAAATGTTCTATGAGACGCCGTTCTCCCGCATGAGTTAAATTCCTGAATTCACCTACGTCTTCAATGTAGCTAGTGTAATTATCAGGGGATAGCTGTTTAAGTAGGTCATCAGCTTCATCTAATGTTATTTTTATGAAAGGAGTATTCTTCTCCGCAAGAGAAATTAAATGAGAAATGTCACCTAACTTTTCATTCAATAAGTCACCATGTCGAAGCAATATATGTCTTGCGAGATGAACAAGATAATCTTCAACAAGTACTATCACATCATTTATCGTACCCGGTATTTCAGCTTCACTATGGTAAAACTGAGAGAGGTGGCGTTTATCGTTATCTTCACCACGGAAAGATGGCATAATGTACCATGCACCATTTCCGAATAATCTTGTACCGTATTCAAGCATAAACTGCATTGAGTCGGCGAGATAAACATCCTGCTCAAACATTTTTACTTTAACCGGAAGCGAGTCACTGCCTTTACCCATCGGGCTGGAAATAGATCCAGTTGTAATAGGCAGATGAAGTGTTTTTATTTTTCGCAGATTGTAAAAATCAAAAGTAGCAAAAGATAGTGTATTCTGAAGTTCCGCCAACAATTGATACCATGGCTTACCCAGCACTTTCAGATAATGGTTGCGCGTATCTTTCCAGGTTTGATCTGTTCTGAAACGGCTCGTTTCTTTTACCTTTGGCTCTTTTAGCAATCCATACTGGACTACATCAGTTAGTTCACCATCTTTGTTTTTTGTATAACCACGTGCAACACCTTCAAGTTTGAAACCGAGTTTAGTGAGCAGTTTTTCAGATGCGTGATTATCTGGCTGATGATTCGCAGAGATGCGTTTGAAATTAAGCACATTAAAAGCATGACTTATGACAAGTCCGGCCGCCCGCGTTCCTACTCCAGTTCTCCATACCTTCTGTGACAAAGCGATGCCGAGTTCGGCGCTTTCTCTGAAATTATCGACATGACTTAGGGTCACAGAGCCCACAACCTCTCCTGAATTGCGAAGTTCTAATGCCCAGAGATAGAATTCTTTATTACTGTAATTCTCAACCCATTCACTTACTATTGCATTAGTTTCATTAATATCTTTATGTGCTTTCCAGGTAAGATACTTCGCTACTTCAGGATCAGATGCCCAATTCTCGTAGACCTTGGCTGAATCATTTTTTGTAAAAGGCCTTAAGATAATATCTTTAGAATCAATTAATAAAGTACCTTTGTGGTTAATTCCCATGTAATGACTCCTTCCGTAATCACTCAGTGAGCCTCCGTTATACCAATTATGACATTTTTGCTAAAAGCAGAATAACTGTTAAGAATATGAGATATTTTCAAATGCCGGTGTTTGATGATAATCCAATTCAGCTTCTTTTTTTAAAGGCCAGCGAGCAGTGCGCAGCTGGCCTTATGAATGACGCGCTAGCGCCATGGAGGCGCCAGATGATGTCAGAGCAGGGTACAGTGGTCAGACGGCGCCGTACGCCCGGCGCAGCCGGTTACGGCCTGATATATGGCGCTACCCAACCCCTTCCTGCTAAGCCAGACGGCCTCAAAGCGATGATTACGGTTATCTAATCCCAGAGCCCCGGTGAGCGGGCTGTACGGCGCAGAGCGACGTACAGCGCGTGATTTCCGGGGTCTTAGGTTTACTGTTCACTATGAACAGTAAAGCTTAGAGGATTAGTTACACCATCCATTACAGCCACGCCTGTTCCGGCCCTCTGGGCCGGGGCGGGGCGGCCTGTTAATGGGCACTCGGAGTTTCAGGACGGCTCGGGTTCTGGTTAAGAGGGGCTGGAGGTTTCAGGCCTGCTCTAAAGTGCCCTTATATCGTGATTATGAGTGTTGTAACTAATGAGTTCTCACCATGCCCGCCGCAGGCGGGAGCTACTTCAGATTCTGAGCGGCGCGGTCGCTAGCGGCCGCTGCAAGCGAAGGCCTTTTTTATTCTCAGAATGGCCGGATTGAAAACCTTATTTTCTTTTTGGTTATTTCTTTACTGACCGAAGGTCAGGAACGTCTTGCGGGTAACCTCAGACTCACTTGCAGGTAAGGTCAATTTTCCAATTGCGGGTAAATGTGAGTAAAAAAAGACAGCCCTCGAAAAAGCTGTATTTATGTCAGTTGCGGGGTTGGAATGGCGTGGCTGCGGGGAGAAAAACAGTGCGTCAGTTACGCGGCACAAACGACTTTACCGCCAGTCAAGGCGGTTAAAATCGTGCGCGAAACGTCAGTGAACGACGTCGGGGGGGACAGGCTCGTAGCCGAGGCCCAGCTCCAGCTGGTTTAGATGCTGCCACACCAGGCGATCAAAACTGTCTGCATCGAGGTTGATCAGTTCGTGGTTCGGCCGTGTGCGAATGAGCCAGCTGGCCATCGTGCTGCGCCGTTCATCGAGGGGAAGCTTGCCCAGCTTATTGCGCCTTTTCCCCCGTACTGCCTTCTCGCGCCGACTCAGCAGCGTCGCTATACGGGCTTTTTCATACCAGCGCCGACGGGCGGCCCTGACGGAGTCACGCGTACCGGGTTCGAGAATACCTTCCTCTTCAGCCTCGATGCGCTGATTTCGCTGCAGAAGCAGCTTATCCATGTTAACGCCGCACAGCTGCCAGAAACGTTCCGTGAGAATGATATGCCGGGGCATCCAGTACTGTTCAATCGGATCCCATTCCAGATCAGGCATTTCGATAAGACCAAATCGGACAAGCTCCGGGAACAGACGAGACAGCCGGCAGGGTTCTACCCGGGTTTTGGGGATAACATTGCCTTCAGTGTCTTTCGGGCTGAGCTCGCTGGCCAGCCGGCTGACATTGACGGTCACAACCCAGGTGGCCATGTCGGCACGCTGGACAAGCAGAGGGAATAACGCATCGATGAGCGCACGCCGTTCCGGACGGAAATGCCGATCGCGACCTGCAGCTTTACGGTACTGCGTGAAGTAAGGATGAAGTGACGGCCGGAAACGCAGCTTCCATTTACCGCTGCTCTTCTCTTTGACGACTAGACGACGCATGGCGTGGCCAAACTCACCCGGAAGCGGGCGATAGTCATCAGGCGCGAACCACCGGGGTTCAGGGCATTTGCAGGTGACATCATGATCGCCGCGGCGACGTCTGTCATTTTCTGAAGTCGGGCTGTTTATCCCGATTAAAATGCGGTCATTCACCCTGTCCCAAACTTATGGCGGGCAGGGGTTGTCTTATGAATAGCATGCGTTATAATCCTTTACAGGCGCTGCGCCTGCTTTTGGACCCCCTGATTCTGATTCTTCCGCCAAGTTGATCTCAGATTCGGGGGGTTTTTGCATTCAGAGTACGGTAAACCGTAGACTCTATACCCTGGACGTTTTAACGGATACGTCCTATCCGGTTAATTTATTCCCGTGCCGCGCATGACCGGCCACAGGTTTACTGCAAATCCTCATCGTCAACCACCACAGTATTCGATAAGGATCTAAAAAGGATCGCCGCCCGGCGAATTCTGAAAAGAATACCCATCTCACCCGTTTAAATCCAGCACAGTTTGCGCATAGCTCGAATCGTATGGATAAAAAAAGTTCACTAATAAACTTTATTTTGAACGTCTTCGCATCTGCGGTATGACTTAATCCAAATTACGCGTCTGGCGGGACGGTGTAACCCGGAGGAATTTCTGGGAGATGTATTTCCTGATTTTCAGTAGCAGGCTGTGCTGCAATCATGAATTATCGCTTAATAATACGATGGGCAGGGCGATCAGGCTGAGGCGTACCGCAGCATCGCGAGGAACGAACAGCCTGAGCGGCGTGGCCGTCATGGGGTAGAGCTTTTGACAGACTGGCAGTTGCTGACTGGTTCTTTTTCACCCGGACCAGGGTTTTATCCCTTCGCTGCCCTGGCAATGGCCTGCTGCATAACCTGTTCGCTGACCACGCCCGGGATAACCGTGGTGTTATCCTGTGTGGCGTTTTCAGCAGGCATCACGATAATGCCCGGCGTTCCCGTAAGGCCCAGCATTTCAGCCAGATCAGCATTGTTCTCAATAATCTGGTCGGAGGCAGCATTACTATCGTCGGAAGCGTTACCTGCACCGGCAGCAACGGCGGCTTTCTCAATATCTTCTGCCGTCAGTTTCCCTTCGTTATGCCCGGTCTGGTAAATGCCGTTGTGAAACGCCATGTACGTATCTGCGCCGTGTTTGCTGTAAATGCTAAGGCCGCGGCGTGATGCCTGCTCTGATTCCGGATAACGGGCGGCAAAAATGGTCCAGTCCCGGAATGCAAAGCGCACACCGGTGTTTGCAGCCATCACCTTTTCCATCACCGGCGCCATCATGCTGCAGGCAATACATTCATAGTCAAAGAACTCAGTCACGATGACCTTTGAGTCAGCCGGTCCTTTGACGGGCACGCCATCGAGTTGCATCAGCAGCCGATGTGTTTTCAGCGCTGACTGCACGTAAGTCTGTTGCTGCAGGGCCTGCTGCCGGGCCTGCTGCTTTTTGCTTACATCAATGAGCACGTCCGGATGCGCGACCAGATAGTCCGCCGCAATCTCGCCGATACGGGCCTGCTGCTCCGGGGTAAAGGTTTCTGTGCCAGCGGCACCGGACTGTACGGAAAACAACGAAGTGCTAATAGCCAGCACAAAGGTGGCCATCTTAGGGGTCTGTTTCATGATTTATCTCATATGCCTGCGCGGAGCAGACTGAAGGTGAGGCGGTCGTGAATACGGCCGCGCTGATCTTTAACGTTCTTTCTGTATGTGACGGGTTATCTCTGGGGCAGGTAACTCCCTATCAGGCTCGCGTCCCCGTGCTTCCGGTGGAAGGCTGACTTGGGCCTGCTGCTCAAGTTCGCGCGCGGCACTGGCCAGAGCCGCTGAAGAGATTTCCGGCTGAACAGTTTTAACCGCAGGTCGCGAACGGTTAATTTCTTCCTGAACCTGGCGGACCACGGCTGCCGGTGTCTCGCCGTTGCTGCCTGCTGTCGCGGCCTGCCTGACACTGTCAGGTATACCGCTGACTGACAGTGCACCAAGCACGGCGCGAACGGCGACATCAGCTGAGACATCCGGAGTATCCGCCAGTGTCCGGGCAGCCTGCCTGACGAGCGCGCTGTAGTCAGTCTGCGACTCGCCCGGTAGGCGGGGCAGCTTCTGCTCCACAAGCTCTGCCACACGTGCTGCAAGCTGCACGGCCAGCGTAACCTTATTGATTCCGTCCCGGCCTGGTGGCACTGGCGGCAGGCTGATTTTTTCCTTCATATTGCCGATGCTGACTGATTTTATTGCACTACGCAGCGTAGCCTGCTCATCCTGCTCTTTCTCTGTCTGTGGCAGAACGGCAAGTATTTCCTGCAGCTCAGCTTTCACCTGACTCAGAAGTGTGGCGTCCGGACGGCGCAGCTCTTCCAGATTACCACCTGCCACCTTCAACAGTTGTGCGGATGGCATCTGACGGCCGTGCACGATCAACACACCCGCCTCCGGCTTTTCGCGCGCAGCGGCAAATCCCTGCTTGAGATCGCTGACGAGCAGGATCTCGCCGCTGCGGCTTTTCTGCAGCATGGCGGCCTGTGCATTCTCTGTTGCCAGCTGACGGGACTGGCCTGGATTAATCATTCCCTTTTCATGGTGCAGCGGGAACAGAGTCAGACCGGCAGCTTTGCCATTACCGTCATAAGCCGGAAGTGCCAGGTGCGGCTCTGGATATTTCCGTGTCGGCGGGATGATGCGTGCCGTCACCGGTGCCCCGCCCAGCCCATTGCCGTTCAGAAAGGCACGCCCAATGGCGGTCTTCATCAGTGGCTGACCCATAGCCCAGATGGCGCGGGCCTGCTTGCGCTCAGTTTCTGGCGACAGTGCATCGTGGGCAGTCTTGAAGCCCTTTTCTTCCTGAGTTAACGCTTTTTTCCAAACCTTTATATTATCGGTGTATACCTGCACATGCTCCTTTGCCCTTGACACGCTGATGTAAAACGCCCGCATCCCGCTAATCATACTCCGCGGACCTGTGGCACTTTCTAGCGCGATAACAAAGCGGCTGCTCGCCCCCTGAGCACCATGACCGGTAACTGCCCACGCGTAGTCAATGTGCTGATCCGCCAGAGTATTGCCGGGAGAAATCACCTTCTCACCTGATGTACCTTTCAGTACGACGTCTCCATTGTTATGGAGCGCCGCCACCAGGTACTGTTCATGCGCCGCATGGCCTGCCTGTCGCTGAGTTTTAGTCATGCGGATGCTGTCACCGGTACGCAGTTCGAGCGTCTGTTGCCAGAAAACCTCGATTTCAGTCGCGTTAAGCTCGGCGGGCGAGTAGTAGCGCATCCGCCCATCCTCGTCCCGCAGCAGCACGTTCTTCGTGTCGCGGTCCAGGCCTGTGACTTTCAGGTAACGATCGCCGCTCAGCACCACATGGCCGACCTTCCAGGCATCAAACCTGTTAAAATCGTGACGTCCGCTGGTAACACGTTCAAGCACCGGCACCAGAACCGCCTTTCCGCCCAGCTCATTAGCCTCCGTCATCGCCAAATGAATACCCGCGTTCAGTGCCCGGCGGTCGTCATTCAGTGACGTTACGATAAGCGTCTGTGCACGTGCAGACGGTGTGCGGCTCATGTAGTCGGCCACGATTGCGTCATGGATACGGGGCGCCCGCCTGCCGTCGGGGCCGGGCAGCTCGTTGCCGTTTTCATCCTTTGGCGGCGGAGGAACTTCTATAACTGAACGTTGCGGTGCCTGGCTTTCGGCCCGACGCGACACTACGGCAGGGGAAACGCGGTCAATTTTCTCCAGCGCCGCGGCGGCTTTATTCTCAATAACGCTGTACACCGCGCCGCGCAGGTCGTCGCTGAGCTGGCGCTTGATTTCCTTCATCACCGCGACATCAATCGGGCTGCGCTCCTGCAGCAGGCGGAAGGGAGCACCGCTCTCCGGTGATTCGAGCTGGGCGACGTCGCCCACCATGACCGCACGGCCATTGCCCGCCGCGATGGCGCGCAGGGCCTCCGCCGTGTCCTGGTTACCCGTGTACTGCCAGGGCATCACATCAGGTAAGGGCTTCGCCGGCAGCGGCGGGCGCCCTTTGGCCAGCAGGTAGGCGCTTTCATGCTGATACCCGACAAATGCCGATTTCGATGCATAGGTTTTGGTGAACACAAGGTGCCCGACAACGCGGAAGCCCGCCGCTTTCCATGCCTGCATGAAGACGTCCACACGGTTCCAGCCGTAGAAACTCACCGCCAGGCTGTTGTTTTTGAGCACGCGGAACATTTCACGGCTGGCCGGCAACACCCACTCGTCGCTCACGTCGTTAGCGATTGAACGGCCGGACCGGTCCTTAAAGCCGACGAGGTACGGGGGATCTGTCAGAATGAAGTCGATGCTGTTATCCGGAAAGCCGGCCATGATCTCTACACTGTCGCCACGCATGAATCGGGACATAGTTATGCTCCTAAGTGTCGGGGGGCACCCCTGTGGTGCCGTGACCACCACAAAGACGGGCGTAAAGCGGAGCAGGCAGGGGCGGACGCGCAAGCCGCACGCGCCGCCGGAGCGGACTGAATGTCCCGCGCACGGCGGGGAACGGGTGAGCAGGACGGCGAAGCTTACCTTGACTGCGCAGCGGCCCGGCTAAAGTGAGGGCACGGCACTTTATCTCTGCCGGTTTCCGGCCGCAGGACGGGAACCGGCAAAAGGACGGGAACCGGCAAAAGGACGGGAACCGGCAAAAGGACGGGAACCGGCAAAAGGAGCGGAGCGAAGCGACTCCCTTATCCCTTACTGAAGAGATGCCGCCGGTCGGGGCGGCATCGGATTAAAATATCAGGGTCGGTAATCTTCCCACCGGCAGTCGCTACCGCCGCAGATGACGGGTGCATCCGGCGAACCGCTCACCGGAAGCCGCACGCGCCGCCCGAGCGGACTGAATGTCGCGCGCACGGCGGGGAACGGGTGAGCAGTTGTGTTTGATGTCAACTTGGGAGGGGGGTTTAAAAGTCGTGCAGTGGTTGCAGGTGATGAACGTCCGCTATGAGCGAGGAGCGGACGCTGTCCGACAGACCTGATGTGCAACTGAGCCGGTTACTTACGCTACAGGCGCAGCACGTTTACTACCACGAGCAGACTTGCAACCACGTCCGCGAATACGGCCATTCATATGGGGCCATTCCGGTAATTTTCAGGACCAGAAGCACTGCCTTGCCCCAGTTGCCAAAGCGATGTTCTGAACCAGAACGCTATAAGTATGTCTGGAGAGCCGGACAAAGGCTGCGATTTTGCCTAAGTCATCCTCCATTACGGCCATTTAGGCAGTCTCAATGGCGGTAACTGCTGGTAAAAATATTCGAAATAAAATACCCTTCATTTCACATATTCATGAAATGAAGAATTGTAATGGAGCAAACCAGAGCACTTATAGCTTTCTCAGCGCTGGCACATGAATCTCGACTCAGAATAGTGAGAATGCTTGTTGTGGCGGGAGCAGATGGTATGTCCGCAGGCGACATTGCTGCTGCCCTTGACGCCTCATCCCCCTCTAGGGTGTCTTTTCATCTTAAAGAGCTTGAGCACGCCGGACTTATCGCCAGCCGCCGCGAAGGCAAATCGATTATTTACAGCGCCTGCTGGGCGAGCCTGGCCGATTTAGTGGCTTTCCTGATGCATGACTGCTGTCAGGGGCATTGCCGCTATTGCGATCAGGCCATCGAATTATTTTCTAAATGTACCGGTATGCCAACAGGGTCTGAAAACAATGCCTGAACATCGCTTTTTTACAGTCACATCAAATCAAAATAAAAGGATTTAACCTATGCAAACAGTAAATAAAGCAGCAGCGATTAGGGACTGGCTGGAACATGGTCAGGTTGCCATTTACTTCTTCGCTGTGGCTGCCGGATGCTTTTCGGCATTTATTCTTTCAGGCACAGCCTCTCTGGAAAGTGCTATCAATCCCGCGCTCGCTCTGATGCTCTATGTTACCTTTCTTCAGGTTCCTGTGGCTGAACTTGGAACTGCGTTTACGAGAGTGCGTTTCATTCTGCCTCTTTTGCTGACTAATTTCCTGTTGGTACCGCTTCTTGTTGCTGTGCTGGTCAGTTTTCTTCCGAATAATCCGATGCTTATTCTCGGCGTACTTTTGGTCCTGCTTACCCCCTGTATTGATTACGTAGTGACGTTTTCGCAGCTTGGCCGTGCGGATGCCCGTCTTTTACTGGCTTCTACACCGGTATTGCTTATCGTGCAGATCCTGTTGCTTCCGATCTATCTGCGTTTATTTCTTGGAGAAAATGCATCCGAACTGGTGCAACCCACGCCGTTTATTCATGCATTTATCTGGCTTATTGCTATTCCCCTGCTGCTTGCTGCGTTAACACAGTTTGTGGCCCGGAAAAGCCATTTAGCGCAAAAAATAACCGAGGGTCTTGGTCTGCTGCCCGTTCCGGCGACTGCAGCAGTTCTTTTCATCGTTGTAGCCGCCATGCTGCCGCAGCTGGGACAGGCATGGGCTGTTGCTGTACAGGCGGTGCCTGTCTATGTGGCTTTTGCTGCGCTAGCGCCTTTATGCGGATGGGGTATGGCTAAGATTTTTCTTCTGGAATCAAAAGCCGCGAGAGCAATAGCTTTTAGCGGTGCAACACGGAACTCACTGGTGATACTACCGCTTGCTCTGGCGGTGCCTGGAGCCGTGCCAGTTCTGCCCGCGGTCATCGTCGCCCAGACCATGGTTGAATTGCTTAGCGAATTAATATATGTACGTTTGATTCCAAAGCTAGGGCGTAACTACCCCTAAAAGAATCTGGACTGAATAAGTTTACCTGAACCTTCTCTGTTCTTATGACTGAGCCTTTTCGAAAGGCTCAGTCAGAATGTCCGCTTCTGGCACAAAGCGGACTAACGCAAGACATATGTCTGCTATGAGCGAAAAGCGGACGTTGAGTGAGATTAAAGCTGTAAGAAATTACAGACCTATAGGGCGATTCAGGCTGCAATTTATGTTTATATAAATATTGAGAATCAGTATTTAAGCTTTTTAAGGGGGATATATGCGCATTAGACCATCATCTCGATTGATCATTCTTTCGCCTGAAAATCATGTCCTGCTCTTTAGGTTCTGTCATAAAGATGATGCTCTAAGGGGAAAAACATACTGGGCAACTCCGGGAGGAGGGCTTGAAAAAAATGAATCTTTCGAGCAGGCCGCTATACGCGAATTATTTGAAGAAACGGGATTGAAAGAAACATTAACAGGACCAGCAGTAGCGTCCCGAACCTTCACAATGATGCTACCAAGTGGGGAGACAGTACTTGCTGATGAGCGTTTCTTTATGATTAATGCAAATACAGTAGATCTCGATCGTTCAGGATGGAGTAGCAATGAAAAGGAACTCATTCGCGATCATCATTGGTGGACAATAGAAGAGCTCATACACACCAATGAGACAATTTTTCCACGCGACTTAATCATTAACATACTTGAAAACAAGTCGGCCGGATCTTCGACGTTAACTGCGTCATGATATCTTGAACGTCCGCTTCTGGCACGAAGCGGACGCGCGCGTCAGGTCCGCTATGAGCGAGGAGCGGACATCAAGCTGGCACAAAACCTATTAGTCCTTGCCTCGTTAATCACGTTGATTCAGCTACACGCCTCTCAGTGTTGCTGATTCCCTCTTATTGAGCAGGCATAAGCATCACTAAGGAATCGTGTTCAACTGGAAGGTAAATGACTGATGATAAATTCAGGTTCATAAAAAACAGGAAAATTAACTGATCTTGCAATAAAACAGACTTTATGAATTTCATGGTGAATAGCCGTTGCAGCATCGAGATTTATACCGGCCTGAACCGTAATTTTTGGCCTGAGTATGGCTGAAATAAAGCGACCTGCACCCCCTTTTAAAACCTCACCTGTAGCTACCGGTGAGTCTTCATAATCCAGCACAGTGATGCCGGCATCTGAGGCGAGATGCAGATACCACAGCATATGACAGGCAGAAAGAGAGGATATCAGGAGATCTTCAGGGTTCATTTTACCAGGGTCGCCGCCCAGCAGTGGGTCATTTGAGCAATGAATGGTTTCCTTTCCGGTTATGGCGATATCCCATGTCCGCGCATATGACTTATAGCCCGATGTGCCCGTGCCCAAATTCCCTGTCCACGAGATATGTGACGTATAAACATGTTCCATTAATTTGCCGAACCTCTCTAAATGATGAAGCTATACATTCAAAATTGCGAAGCATCGGCCACTTTTCTTGATTCGTAATGAACGATACGGGCATCTGCCTACAAGGTTGTCATAAAAGCTGAGTTTATGGAATAATGGTATACCATTTATTTTATAAAAAGTAGAATCAATGAGCATAGTTTCTCTATCAACCGCTGACATGCTTGCCCAGGAGCTTAGACGTTTAATTAACAACGGTTCATTGCAGGATGGAGATCGGCTGGTTGAAAGGGACCTTGCCAGCCGGTTTTCTGTCAGCCGTATTCCGTTGAGGGAGGCTATACAGCAGCTTCAGCGGGAAGGTTTAGTTGAGGTTTACAGAAACCGTGGAGCGGTAGTAAAAACACTTTCTGTCACCGATGTGGATGAAATTTACCAGCTCCGGGCTTTGATGGAAGGTGAGGCTATTTTTCAAAGTATGCAGTACATCGACTCTGAAACGATTATACGAGCAGAGCTTGTCCATAAACTTCTGGGGTGTACATCGGACCCCGTACAGCAAGGTTTATATAATCGGGAGTTTCATGAATTACTGTACCGAAAGTGTAAAAATCAGCGTCTGCTGAAGATGATAAATGAGTTGCAACAACAAATTGAAAGATATGAGATTTTTCAACTTCGTTTAGTGTCGGATACCCTTAAATTTCAGGTAGAACATGAGCATATTTTAAGCGCCTGTCAGCAGAACGACCCAGCCGGTGCGCGCGAATATACCGTCAAACACATTCTTTCAGCAGGGCTGACTCTGCAATCTTATATTCTTGGCCGTGAAATACCTGCGACATACTGATGCTAAATTAGCGTAAATGTACCGCTGTAACGTCCGCTTCTGGCACATAGCGGACTTTTAGTTAAAGATTCCCCTCAATTACTCTAAAATTATTTTATTCCTGGGATATCTTTTATTCTCGTTGTGTAGCGCGGCGACAGCATTCCGCGCTTCATCTGCCATGAACTGTCGCGATTTCCCTGACCCGCGAACCAGACCTTTCCTTTGCCTGAGCGATTGATGCCGTCCAGCGCGGCCATTAAAGCGTCAGAGTTCGCGCGCGGCTGCTGCTCACTGAACATGTCAAACTGCGCCACGCCTGACTGGTAAAAATCGGCCAGCATGACCCCTGCTTTGGCATACCTGTAGCCTTCCCGCCAGATAGCACTGAGGCCTCGAAGTGCTGATTCGATAATGTCCCGCGTGTCGTTCGTCGGATAGTCGCATATGCGGGAAGCAGTATCCGAATACTGCGGTTCACCACCGTGGCGACCAGTGGCGATCGAGACGCTTATATGGCGGCAGCGCGAATTCTGCTCTCTGAGTTTTTCCGCCGCGCGCGTGGCATACAGCACCACGGCCTGCTGCATTTGCTCCATCTGTGTAACGCGCTGGCCAAAAGAACGGCTGCAGACGATCTGCTGCTTGGGCGGAGGTGCGTCTTCAAGTGCCAGGCAGGATTCTCCGTTTAGTTCACGCGCGGTTCGCTCGACAATAACGTCGAAATTCTTCCGTATCATGCTGACGTTGCTGTCCGCGAGTTGCAGGGCGGTAGTGATTCCCAGCTGGTTCATGCGCAGGCTGATCCGCCGGCCAATCCCCCAGATATCACTGACGTCAGTCAGATGCAGGAGTTTTCGCTGTCGACTTCTGTCTGACAGGTCTACGACGCCATTAGTCTGCGTCCACTTCTTAGATGCATGGTTGGCCAATTTGGCCAGCGTTTTGGTCGGCCCGAACCCCACGCCGATTATCAGCCCGGTTTCCTTCCGGATACGCTCGCGCATCTGCTGCCCGAATGCCTCAAGCGGGATAAGGTTATCAATCCCGGTAACGTCCAGAAATGACTCATCGATGGAATAGACTTCCTGTCCCGCAGCCATCTTGCCCAGTATGGCCATCATGCGTGCAGACATGTCACCGTATAGCTCGTAATTAGAGCTGAACACGTACACACCGTTCTGCCTGAAATAACGCTCATTCTGAAACAGCGGGGCGGCCATTTTAACCCCTAAACGCTTTGCCTCGGCCGATCGTGCGATAACGCATCCGTCGTTGTTCGACACGACGACAATCGGTTTACCACGCAAATCGGGCCTGAATACGGTTTCGCATGAGGCGTAAAAATTGTTGGCATCGGCCAGCGCAAACATTACTAATCTCCTGCCGGTCCGTTAAATCCCACTCCGGCTACATCGGTGAGGGCATAGGCAACCACACCCCACACGGGCAACACATGGCTTACATCAAGCAGCGTAACAGTTTCGTCCGCGTCCAGCGCCTGCAGGGCGGGAACCGGATTGAGCAGCAGCCGCCTCAGCGTCAGTTCTCCCTCGAGCTCGGCAACGATTAACTGACCGTGTGCCGGTGTCAGCGCGCGATCGATGGCCAGCACGGACCCTTTAATAATACCAGCATCTGGACAGTCGCTTTCGCTGCGCATCAGATAGGTAGAGTAAGGGGAAAGATGCACCAGATCGCCCAGACTCAGGCGCGTTTCAGTGTAGTTCTGGGCCGGACTCTGAAAGGCCATGCAAATGCTCCATTCTTTACAGCTTTTCAGCCTTTTAAGGTGAACCTGATAACGACCAGATCTCCGTCGCGTAGGCGCATTTAATACTCGTGATATCAGTATACGTCGCTATCCTTACATCAACAGCAGGAGGTAACCATGTGTGGAAGATTTGCGCAGTACAGCAGCCGTGACGATTATTTTGACTCACTCGGCCTGACACCGGACGAAATCACATTCGATCCGGAACCTCTCGGGCGCTTTAACGTAGCACCAGGCACTAAAGTGTTACTGCTAAACGAACAGGAAGATTCGTTGCGCCTCGATCCGGTATATTGGGGCTACGGACCGGAATGGTGGGATAAGCAGCCACTTATCAACGCGCGCGGTGAGACGGCTGCGAGCGGCCGCATGTTTAAGCCTCTCTGGAATCATGGCCGCGCTATCGTGCCTGCTGACGGCTGGTTCGAATGGCAGAAAGAAGGTGGTGAGAAGCAGCCATTCTTCATCTTTCACAAAAAAAAGGAGCCACTTTTCTTCGCCGCCATCGGCAGGCAGCCGTACGGGCAGGATCACGGCAAAGAGGGCTTCGTGATTGTCACGTCAGCCAGCAATCAGGGCATGGTCGATATACATGACAGGCGGCCGCTGGTGATTACGCCTGATGCTGTTCGTGAATGGCTCAGTGACGAAACGTCTCCAGCGCGTGCAGAAGAAATTGCCCGCGACGCAGCCATTCCGGAAAAAGCATTTACCTGGCATACTGTCAGCAAAAAAGTAGGCAATATTCATAACCAGGGCCACGAGCTTATCGAAATCTCACCGGCAGATAAGGATTAACGCTTTTATAGTTCGCATCTCTCAGCTGGGTATTGTTGCCGGAATAGGTAAGCCGGAAGAGTAACAGGGCTGCATATTTCTTTCCCTGAACGCGCAATTGTAACGCTCGCCGCAGGCCCGGCTGAGGCGTACCGCAGCGCAGCGAGGAACGAACAGCCGTGACGAGGAAGCGTCATTTCACCGATGCCGGTATGGACTGCTTACACACCATACATACATTCCGCATTACTGTTAAAGCAGCCGCGCCACTTAGTGCCGGGCTGACCTTTATAAAATTCCCCATCCTGTCAGACAGATGGCTTCGCTTTTATACATGGCCGCTTCGCTCCCTCTTGCCAGATTAATTCACCTCAATAATACTGTACGTATAAGGGTCTTCCCCTGTTGTAGTG
>NZ_LGYX01000038.1:0-1832 GCF_001264395.1 Pantoea sp. CFSAN033090
ACTCAGGTAAACGACCGCGCGCATAACGCAGCATGAGAAGAAATTTGGTAGGCCTGAGTGGACTTGAACCACCGACCTCACCCTTATCAGGGGTGCGCTCTAACCACCTGAGCTACAAGCCTGTAGAGGTTTTTTCTGCTCGTTACTTTTTATCAGACAATCTGTGTGGACACTGCGCGGGAAGGTATCTTCAGGTAAGGAGGTGATCCAACCGCAGGTTCCCCTACGGTTACCTTGTTACGACTTCACCCCAGTCATGAATCACAAAGTGGTAAGCGCCCTCCCGAAGGTTAAGCTACCTACTTCTTTTGCAACCCACTCCCATGGTGTGACGGGCGGTGTGTACAAGGCCCGGGAACGTATTCACCGTGGCATTCTGATCCACGATTACTAGCGATTCCGACTTCACGGAGTCGAGTTGCAGACTCCGATCCGGACTACGACGCACTTTGTGAGGTCCGCTTGCTCTCGCGAGGTCGCTTCTCTTTGTATGCGCCATTGTAGCACGTGTGTAGCCCTACTCGTAAGGGCCATGATGACTTGACGTCATCCCCACCTTCCTCCGGTTTATCACCGGCAGTCTCCTTTGAGTTCCCGACCGAATCGCTGGCAACAAAGGATAAGGGTTGCGCTCGTTGCGGGACTTAACCCAACATTTCACAACACGAGCTGACGACAGCCATGCAGCACCTGTCTCAGCGTTCCCGAAGGCACCAAAGCATCTCTGCTAAGTTCGCTGGATGTCAAGAGTAGGTAAGGTTCTTCGCGTTGCATCGAATTAAACCACATGCTCCACCGCTTGTGCGGGCCCCCGTCAATTCATTTGAGTTTTAACCTTGCGGCCGTACTCCCCAGGCGGTCGACTTAACGCGTTAGCTCCGGAAGCCACTCCTCAAGGGAACAACCTCCAAGTCGACATCGTTTACGGCGTGGACTACCAGGGTATCTAATCCTGTTTGCTCCCCACGCTTTCGCACCTGAGCGTCAGTCTTTGTCCAGGGGGCCGCCTTCGCCACCGGTATTCCTCCAGATCTCTACGCATTTCACCGCTACACCTGGAATTCTACCCCCCTCTACAAGACTCAAGCCTGCCAGTTTCAAATGCAGTTCCCAGGTTAAGCCCGGGGATTTCACATCTGACTTAACAGACCGCCTGCGTGCGCTTTACGCCCAGTAATTCCGATTAACGCTTGCACCCTCCGTATTACCGCGGCTGCTGGCACGGAGTTAGCCGGTGCTTCTTCTGCGGGTAACGTCAATCGACGCGGTTATTAACCCCATCGCCTTCCTCCCCGCTGAAAGTACTTTACAACCCGAAGGCCTTCTTCATACACGCGGCATGGCTGCATCAGGCTTGCGCCCATTGTGCAATATTCCCCACTGCTGCCTCCCGTAGGAGTCTGGACCGTGTCTCAGTTCCAGTGTGGCTGGTCATCCTCTCAGACCAGCTAGGGATCGTCGCCTAGGTGGGCCATTACCCCGCCTACTAGCTAATCCCATCTGGGTTCATCCGATAGTGAGAGGCCCGAAGGTCCCCCTCTTTGGTCTTGCGACGTTATGCGGTATTAGCCACCGTTTCCAGTGGTTATCCCCCTCTATCGGGCAGATCCCCAGACATTACTCACCCGTCCGCCACTCGTCACCCAAGGAGCAAGCTCCTCTGTGCTACCGTCCGACTTGCATGTGTTAGGCCTGCCGCCAGCGTTCAATCTGAGCCATGATCAAACTCTTCAATTTAAGTTTGATTTGCTTAAACAAGTTAAGCGGTGCTCATCTGTAAAACGTCATAATGAATTTCATTATGTGTTCACTCGTGAGGCTTGATATTTTTT
>NZ_LGYX01000039.1:0-4112 GCF_001264395.1 Pantoea sp. CFSAN033090
CAGCCCGTCGGTCGGCAGCGTGAACGTCACCGGCTTCCCCAGCAGGGCGTGGCGATCGATGCGCGCGTCGGTGGCCAGCAGTTCGGCGGTGAGCACAAACGGACGGGACAGCGTCTCGGTGCCCTTAAGCGTATGGAACAGCAGGCCCTCGACCGGCAGAAGGACGGTGATACGATCAAACATAGTGATTTCCCGGACTGATGGTAATCGGTGAATTAACCCGGGTATTACCCGCGACCGGGCAATACCAGTGGGTCAGACAAGCGTCTTTTATTGTTGCTGCGGATTACATGAAGAGTTAAAAACAGGTGCCATGATACTCATTGCTACGAGGCGGAATGCCAGCTAAAAGATGATTGATTGGCAGGAGCAGTATTATTTCACGTTGATATTCAGTGTCGCCAGAATAATTTCTACGCAGCGTTTATTCGCTTCAAAGTGATAACTTTTATCATTCCTGTGCTGCCCTACCAGTTCAACGTAGCACCACAAGCCTGAACAGTTGAATATGTAACTCTGGTAAAAGGCGCGCATTTTCTCTTCGTCGCTGTAGAGTTCACCTGTACAGGTCGATATCGAACCCAGCGCAGCATTAATATCATTAGGAATGGGTTCCAACTCGTTTGCCGCCAGCGTGACGGAATGCTCATGCTCCCGGAAACGTAGCGTCGACTTTTCAAAAGCATCCTCTGCGGAATGGCATACGGTACCGGAATAAAAGTAAAAATTAATGACCCCGTAATTCACACCACCTATCGTGTGATCGACGATAAGTCTGTTCTCAGCAATAACGCTGGCATGCCATGAAGACGGTATTTTAAAAGTGTTTTCCCCATCCAGGTTTACCGAGGTCAGCAACTCCGCCATGGCTAAGTTACTGCGGTGCAGCAGATTCCAGTTAACCACTGTAAAATAGATGTCATTGGCAAGCGAAGGATAGTCGCGTGCTGCGCAGGACGCTTTTAATAAGAGGTAGTTCCCACCGCCGCTGTCCCGATTGTAATCTTTTTGAACAGTGTATCGTGAGATCACATCGTCACCGGAAGCGTGCGTTTTTAGGGTCAATACATCTGCAAAAATACCGTTTTCCGAGGCCTTACCGACAAGACGGCGGTGCAGGATTTTTTCGCCCATCATGGCGAGTTTTTTAAACAGCCAATCAGACGCATTCATCTCCCACTGGCAGCGTTCATACGCGGCCCAAACTTCCAGATAGAGTGAGTCATCCGTAGTTAAGTAGCGTCCGATATTGGTTAAACCGACATCAGGGAAGGCAACCGGCTCCAGTTCCACAGGTTTGAGGCTTTTAGGCAGCACAACCCAGTAATGCAGCATTTCTTCTCTGGCCGATGTATAAAGGCATTTCCAGAAGCGTTGTTCGATTTCTTCTTTAGAGAAACCCGGCGTAAGGGGAAAAGTATAGTCCGTTTCAAAATTCATAGCCTGTTTCCCTTCTTAATTTAATTCGCTAGCCAGATGCCGTAATAAATGACTATAGAGCCAAGAGAAACCACGCATTTTGCAAAGATGAGCATGCCAGGCACTAACTTACTGGCAGCAGGTGAAATTCGGGCATAATTATCAGCATTATATTTTTTTTGAAAACCCACAATCCCACTAAATAAAGTGCAAATCATGATAATCATAAACTTTATGCCAAGAATAAATATAAAAGAAATGCCTATTTCTTCCATTAAATCTCCAGCAAGATCATTACTAAATCCGGGAATAGCTAACACTAATCCTTTGAGCGCAAAGGCAAGTACTACAATACCAACCAGCACACCTACAAACTTCTTACCAAATCCTGCCCATTCTTTTTTATTATAAAAATCCTTTCCGTTCCAGACATAATAAACCGTTACAATCCAGAAAAATAAAAATGCTATAAATTTCATGTTAGAATCAACCCTATCTTTATTTAACCGCCAACTAAAACCGTTGCGCAACCGTTGATGATAGCACCATCTGCACCACCATTGCTTCCAGATTTTTCTGTACTATCCCTTTCACCAAAAAACAGGTCGCGGAGGGGTTTTAATGCAATTTTTACATTAATTTCGCCTGTTATCCCCAGTATAAAAGCTAACCTACCTGAGAGCTTTACTGTAGCTGAGTAATCGGTTTCATCCGCATAGGCAGTTAAACCTCCTGCTGCACCTACTGCGCCTAAATGTACTCCGCCTTTAGCATCAGCTACTACAATACCGTACAGGCTAACTTTCCCCGTAACGCTCTCTTTCACTGCCGCTGCACCTGCGCCACCCTCAACGCTGAACCCATATCTTCCTTTATTGCCGGTATATACTTCTGCAACCGCTTTTGCATCAGCAGTGCCAAGCGTCACATCGCCGGTAGCGATGGCATACAATGTGTTCTCTGTTCCTATTGAGCCCGTCGCGCCATATTGCATACCCGCCGCTGCGGCTTTGCCATTAATGCCATAGATTCCGCTATCACCGGTGTAAAGTGAGCCAGTTGCATTGGCATCCGCTATTTTATTCCGCAACTCACCTTTCAAAAGGGCGTCACTTTTCATATTCGCTAATGTGAGATTTTCAAGCGAAAACCCAGTCGACACAGTGTCATAACTACCATCATTGGTGCTGTCTTTCAGGCTGGCATACGCCCCTAAGATTCGCGCATCGTAGTGCTCGCCATGCAACATCCCATCCTCACCAGCCTTCTTCGCCAGCGAGCCTCCCCAGTATTGCGGGGGCGCAGGTTTACATTTCGCGGGAGCCGTCGCCCCGCCTGCATGACACTGCGTCTTATCACCCTGACGGGCCAGCGCCATACCGTTAACGAATACGCTGCCGGAGCCGCTGACGATAATACCGCCACCGTGTTGCTTACACGAAAATTCATCACCTTTTCGGGCGGCGGGAAATCCACCAATGATAACGTCAGGACTGCCGCACTGAATGGGGCCATCGTGAGCCGCTTTATCCACAGAAGCTCTGGCCGCAGGCATACCCATACTGATGTTCCTTTCAATAAGCGATTAACTGTTAATATTGACGACCGCGCCTTTGATGTCGGTGATGTTCGTGCCGGTAATGCTTACCGTATCATTTGCCTTTAATTCAGCATCTTTACCGGTACCTAAGGTGGTCAGCTTATTGCCTTTAAACAGTGCCTGCAACTCGCTCTCAGCATGGATATTTCCCGTATTCACCTGGATTTGAATGGCGTCGGGGGTGATCAAGATGTAATTCTCTTTCACCTTTAATTTAATGCTGGTGTTGGCTTCAAGCAGCGCATTGCCGTCTTTATCCATGGTCAGCACCGTTTCGCCTTCGCCAACATTAATAACGTGCTGGATGCCCGTATTGCTCACCGCATGTTCACCCACGTCGGCCTGACGATTGCGCTTTATCGTGACCTTTTCGTCACGGCCTATGCTTTTCTGCCGATCCACACCGACATGGTGCGTCTCACAGCTTTCCACTTCCGTATCCATATTTTTTTCGGCGTGGATCCAAATCTGCTCATGCCCTGCTTTGTCTTCAAAACGCAACGCATTAGCAGTATCGCTGTTACCATCCTTCGACCGGCTTAAAAAGCCCATCTGCGTCGCCGCTGCCGGCAGCGCCCACGGCGGCATGCTCGCCTCGTTATAAACCCGGCCGATGATCAGCGGACGATCCGGATCGCCGTTGATGAAGTCTACCACCACTTCGTCGTTGACCCTGGGGATCTGCACCCCGCCAAATCCCTGGCCGGCCCAGGCGCTGGAAACGCGCACCCAGCATGAGCTGGTATCGTCGCCCTTCGCCAGCCGGTCCCAGTGAAACTTCACCTTTACCCGCCCGTAGCGGTCGGTCCAGATCGACTCGCCTTTCGGGCCCACCACCTTCGCGGTCTGCGGGCCGTGCGTTTTCGGCCACGCCGTTTCCGGCGGCGTGCGGTACGTCACCGACGACGGCAGCACCGTGAAGTGGATGTTGTGACGGCTGTCGCCGGTGTCGCCGCTGGCGTAGGCGTTCTCGGCGAAGTCATAGGTCGCCGAGGTCACCAGATACTCGCCGTTGTCGCTGAAGTGCGGCGCGTTGATGATCGAGAAGGTAAAGCCCGGCGCGATGCCGGTAGCCGTGCCCGACCCGCTCACG